>NZ_BAAHAJ010000010.1:0-91108 GCF_054777735.1 Myceligenerans cantabricum | reverse complement strand
ACCTGGTCCAGCAGATCGGCGTCCAGCAGCGTGAACACGCGCCGGAAGGTCGACTCGTTCGCTGCCGCGCGTCCCATCCCCAAGGAATCCAGCGTCTCGCTGCTGGTATCGGCGGCCCACTGCCCGATCGCAGTGAAGCCGCGAGCTCCAGCCAGTACGGCGCAGACGGCCACAGCGATCAGCGCCGCCAGCCGATGCCGGCGCCCACGCCGCTTACGCGGATCAGGCATCGTGGACAGGATCTGGAGCAGATGGACGTGCGGCGAGACGGGCTCGACGACGAGCCCGCCGGGACGGGAAGATGACATACGCGGGCGTGTTCCTCGACTGGATGGTGGCCTGAAGAACTTCCATCCAAACCGGGCCGGACACGCCCGCACCCATCCGTCCCACCAGCAAAGACACAGGTCACAGCCCTACCCGACGACTATGCCGGGGCCCTGCCTCATCCCCTGCCGCCCGAAGGACCTCTGCGAGCCAGACGAGCCCATAGCCAACCGCCCGGTCAGGCTCTCGAAGCATCGCTTCGACTTGCTCCCACGACTCCGACACCATGCCGATCGTCAGGTCAGCCGGTTCTTCGTAGATCTCGTATGCATCACCCTGCGGGATAAACCAGAACCCTTCCTTGTCGACACGCAGCACTCCATCTTGGTCCTGGACCTTCTCCAAGAGAAGTTCCAGGGCCCGCTTGACGTCCTCGACCGGGATCTCGAGCATCAGCAACCACCTGTAATCTTGTTGATGTTGTTCCGGAACGTCTCGATTTCCTTCCGCAGATGGCGAGCTCGGCTCTCAATAATCTTCTGCCGCACCTCATCGTTAGGCGCGTTTCGGAGATATCCCTTGTTGTCATGCGCGTCTGGATCAGCCAGATAAGAACGAAGCTTCGACTCGTGCTCCTCTATGAGCGCTTCGTACGATCTGACTGACTTTCGTTGCTCCGGCGTTAGCCCATCATCCGCGTTGTGCACAAGGATGCCCTGATGACCAACGTGATACGTATGTAGACCGGCAACAGTCAGGTTGTAAGCCCTTTTGACTTCACGCGCGCCGAAGTCGACCTCACGCGTGACTGTCTTGGCTCGTCCATCCGCGGTCAGGACCCGCTCACCGCGGTCTAGGCGCTGGGCATCCTCCCATGTCTGGTCGGTGACCGACCAGAAGGGGTGGTCCTCGGTTGTGACGATGAGTTTGCCGTCAACCTCGAATTCGAACAAGTTGTCCTGGTGTACCCAGACGTGGGTCACCTCGCGGGCACCTTGTTCACCAGTTTCAGGGTCGGTGGCGATGACCTCGTCTCCGACTTCGATGTCTTCGATTGGCTTCCGTGTGCCGTCGGCCATGAGGACAAGGGTCGAGCCCGCAAATGAGCAGAACTTCCGCCCGTTGTCCGCAGAATCCGCGATCCGCTTGGACATTCTGCCGAGCTTCCCTGCGTCTCCCGCTAGCGGAACCATCGCTCCGCAGGAGATCGCGGCGTCCACGCTCTCGCCCTTCCAGGTATACAGGCCGCAATTGGCCGCATCGAAGGGCTCACCGACCACTGGGACCGTTCCGGCCATGTCAAGCGCGAAGTGGGGGTCTTCCTGCGATGTCTCGCCAATCGCGCAAGCTGTGATCCCAGAGATCGGCATCCAGGATCCCGTGTAGCGCGGAGCACTGTCGTAACAACTCGACGCGGTCGTACCTGTGGTGTCTGCGACGGTCTCGGACCCGCCACTCGGTCCACTAGCGTCACCGCCGCCACTATCAGCACCGCTGGAGCTGCCCGCACCGCTAGATCCGCCGCTGCCTCCGGTTCGGGGTGCGCCGTCGTCGTCGCGTCCGGTGACGTCGCCCGGGTCGGGCATGGGGTTGCCTTCGCCGTGCCATTCTCGTGGTTCCAGCCCGGCGGGGTCGGAGAGAGTGACGGGCGTGTTGTTGGCGTAGGTGTAGCCGTGCCATTGCTGTGGGTCGGTCAGGTCCATGATCGGGTCGACCGTGAGGAATCTGCCCAGGGTCTCGTCGTACCAGCGGGCTCCTACCAGGGTGTAGCCGGTGGAGGTGTCGCGGGTTTTGCCGAGGAAGCGGTGGTCGCCCGGGAGTTGGTCTGCCGACCTGGCGGCGCCGTAGGGGGTGGTGTGGTGGCGGATCACGGTTTCGGTGGCCCAGTCGGTGTTGGGGACCGAGGCCAGGGGGGTGCCGTGGTGGTCGGCGATCAGCGTGGACACGTTCTTCATGCCCTTGCCGGTGCGGACCGCGACGGTCTGGCCGGCGAAGCTGTAGTAGCGGGCGGCGGTCGCCTCGCCGGTCGCGTCGAGGGTGAGTTCCTGTCCGCCGCCCACATACGCCGTCACTCCGGTGACCACGGGGGTGCCGCCGCTGGTGGCCGCGGCGCGGGTGATGCGCACGAGGCGGTCGCCGTCGGCGGAGTAGATGTTCTCCGTGGCCAGCGTGCCCTCATCCGTGACGGTCGGGATGGCGCCGCTGCCGGTCTGGCCCTCGCACCAGATCTCCGGGTCCTCCCCGTCAGGCACCTCGCACTCCGGCTCGGCCGGCTGGACGGACAGCGACGTGCCCGTGTCTGTGCCGGTCAGTTCCGACTCGGGGTCGAAGGTCAGCTCCTGGGTGGCGGTGCGGGTCTCGGTCTCGCCCGTGGACGTCGCGGCCGAGCCCTCGCTGGTCGTGGTGCGGCCGGTCGTGTTCCCGGCGGCGTCGTAGGTGAACGCCTCGGTGATCGTGGCCGAGGGCGCGTCCACCGCGACGCCGGTCACCCGGTGAGGGCTGGCCGGGTCGTACTCGTAGGTGGTGGTCGTGTCCCCGTCCGGGGTGCGGTGGGTCCACGATTCACGGTTGCCGTTGCCCTCGAACGCCCACGTGTCCCAGTACGGGGCCGGGCCTGCCAGGGTCGCGACGTCCTTCGCCGCGCCGCAGTCAGCCGTCACGCCCGTGACCGCCGGGGTCCAGGCTTCGGTCAGGCGTCCCGGGGCGTCGTAGTCGAAGCACTGCCCGTCGGCCTCGAGCCCCTCGACGCCTGGCACGTCGGTCTGGGACAGGATGTTCCCGGCGGCGTCGTAGGTGTAGGTCACGTCCAGGTCGGTGCCGTTGATGCGTTCGCGGTCCAGCGCGATGTTCTCGAGCCGGCGGGTGGCCTCGTCGTACTGGTAGGAGACGACCGCGGCGTAGGTGTTACCCAGGTCCAGCCAGGACTGCTCGCCGTAGATGGTGCGGCCGGAGGCGGCCACGTAGGTGCCCCACCCGAACCCGCCGCCCATCCACTCGGGCAGAGACGACTCGTCGAAGTGCGTGGTGACAGTCTCCTGGCCCAGACCGCCCGCGGCGGGTAGGGTGACGGACTCGACCTGCCCGTCAGCCATGTAGGTGTAGCTGGTCTCGTAGTCGCCCGCCAGCCCACCCAACTCGGTGTTGGAGCCGGGCAGGTGCACGACGGATCCGGTGGGCCGGTAGGCGTCGTCGTACCCCGTCACCGACGTCACGTACTCGTGCCCGCCCTCGTGACGGACCGAAGCGGTGGCCTGGCCCTTGACGATCGTGGAGCCGGGGGTTCCGGCTGGGTCGGTGAGCCGGTCGAACACCCACCCAGCACGCTGCGCGCCGTAGGAGACGTTGCCGCCGGTCACGGTGGCGTCGAACATGCCGGTCTTACGGCCCAGCGCGTCGTACTTGTACCCGAGGGAGTCCCCGTTCGCGTCGGTGACCGCCAGGGTCTGCCCGGCCACGTCGTACACGGTCGTGGTGGTGCCGCGGTCCGGGTCGTCGGCGGTGACCTGGCGGCCCAGGACGTCGTACCCGTAGGTCCACACCGCCGTGTCCTGGCCGGCGCCGTTCTTCGTGGTGGTCTCGACCACCTCGGCCAGGCGGCCCTCCGGGTCCCGCTCGTACGTGGTGGCCTGGTAGGTCCCGCCCACATCCGGCCGGCCATCGGAGTCGGAGTCGCCGGTGTGCTGGCGTAGTTCGATCATGCGCCCGCGCGCGTCGACCATGGTGGTGGTGGGGGTGCCGCCCTCGGGCGGGGTGACGCTGGTGAACTTGCCGTCATACGCCGTGGTGGTACGCCACAGTTCGTAGTCGGGGTTGTCGATGTTGCCGTTGTAGAAGCGTTCGGCGGTCTGCCGGCCCGCGCCGTCGTAGTCGAACACGACGGCCGACGGCGGGACCACATCGTTGGAGGCCAGCGTCAGGAACTTGTCCGAGGCGCTACCGGGGACGTACCACTCGCCGAGCGTCACGTAGACACGCCCGGCGTGGTCGTAGATCGTGTCGGTCACCGCCCGGCCCGGAGCTGCCGGGTCGGCGGACTCGGCCTGGGTCTGGATCGGGCGCAACAGCCCGTCATACAGGGTGCTGCTCTCGTGCCGCTTGTCCCCTCCATCGGCAGGCAGTACCGAGGTGCGCACCGCGTTGATCCCGCTCGCGCGGACCGTGTACGTGTAGGACACCGACGGCGACAAACTCGTGTCCCGGTCCGGCTGCCACACCTTCAACAGGCGGCCCAGATTGTCGTACTTCGCGGTGGTGACCTTCCCGTTCGGGTCGGTGACCGTCAGCGGTACCCCACGCAACACATCCAGCACCGTGGTGGTCGCATGCCGGGTCACCGGCCCGGTGCCGTCCGGGTCGGGTGAGTAGGTGGTCATGCCGATCGGCACGCCCGCCGCGTTGTCCTGGTAGGTCGTCTCCGACATCCGGTCCAGCGCGTCATACACGAACCGCGGCCTGGCGCGCGGCCCGGACTCGTACGTCACCCGCTGCGCCGTCGTCCACGACAGCGCCGTGGACTCCCCCACCGCGCCGGCCGGCGGGTCGGCCGGGTCGGGCATCAGCGACCTGGTCGGCAAGCCGCGCGTCGGCGCGGCGCCCACCGCACCGCCGTCGTAGGCGATCTGCTGCGCCGCGACCAGCTTGCCCGTACTCCCGCACGCGGCCGCGACGGTGCGCGTCTGCTTGATCGTGGTGCGCAGGTGGTCCGTGGTGTTGGGGATGTAGGACGTCGTCGTGCACAGGTCGTCGGTGCTGGTGCCGATACCTCCGGCATCGTCCACCTCGATGACCTGCCCGTAGGCGTTGAACTCGCTGCGCGTCCGAGTGGTGGACGACGTCGTGGTCCCGTCCGCGCGTAGCACCTGCTTCCACGCCGTCGAGGACTCCAGCCGGCGCGCGTGCGTGTCGTCGGCCGTCTCACCGGACCGGTCGTCCCAGCCCGGGTTCGTCGCCGTGCGAGCCTGGGTGTGCTTGTTCACCGTGACCGACACCGGCTTCGCGTCCCCGGCGGCACCGTTGTACACCGTGGTGCGGAACGGCATGCCCGCGAACCGCTCGTTGTCGACCGCGTTCACGCCGCCGTCCAGGGCCGCGGTCAAGGTGTCGCCCGTACCGCGGAAGTACTCCGTGGTGACCTTCTGGCGTGGGCTGTCGTCCTCGGTGCGCCCGGTGATCGTGGCCGCCCGCTCGAACCCGCGGAAGTCGGCGTAGTTGATGTCCTTCAGCGGGCTCAACGCGCTCGGGGTCCGCGCC
This sequence comes from Myceligenerans cantabricum, assembly GCF_054777735.1. NCBI lineage: Bacteria > Bacillati > Actinomycetota > Actinomycetes > Micrococcales > Promicromonosporaceae > Myceligenerans > Myceligenerans cantabricum. The sequence goes on along the minus strand of NZ_BAAHAJ010000010.1, from coordinate 85,591 downwards.
CAGTGCGCGCCACCCGAGTAGGTGTAGGCGGTCTCCACCGTCACCTGGTTCGAGGCCTCACCCGGGTTCTGCACGATCCCCTCGACCAGGTGCTTGTGGAACCACTCGGTGACCTCGTCGTCCTCACCCACCGGCGTCCACGTCACCGGGAAGCATGCCTGGGTGTTGGCCTTCTGCTCGGCCAGGGTCGGGTCGTCGGGCGTGCTGGCGTCCGTGCACTGGGGCGTGCGGTAGTTGACCGTCAGGTGCGAGCCAGTGGCCGTGGTCACCCCGGAGATCGCGACCCGGTTCATCACCGGCCAGCCGTCGTTCACGGTGTCCTCGACGCGGCCCGGGAGCTCGTTGGTCGAGGTGAACCACACCTTCTGCGGCGCCACGTCGTCCTCTTCGAGCGCGGCGCTGCTGCCGGGCGTGTCGTCCACCGCCTGCCGGGTGATGGACTGCAGCCACAGCACCCGGTTGGTGCCGTCGCCCGGGTCCTTCCACCGGTGCTTCAGCGTGTAGGTGTCCACGCCCTGGTAGGCGCCGCCGTCACGCACCTTCGTCGTCACCGCGGTGAGCCGCTTGCGCGTGAAGAACGCCGGGGACATCACCTGCTTGCACGACGTCGAACTCGTGCACGACAGGTCCGTCGGGGTGTCGTGCCAGCGCCACGCCGTCGACCTGTACAGATCGCCCGGCTCACAGCCGACACCGGCCAGGCACCGCTCCGCATACGACAGGTCCACCCGGTACGGCGCCACCGCGCCGGCCTCGTCACCCGAGACGGTGCTGCCGTACCTGATGTGGTCCAGCCGCCCGCCACGCTCGTACAGCTTCGCGCCGTCCCGGTTCAGGTCTGCCCCGTACCGGTTCTGCTCCCACGCGTAGACGTACGACATCGACCGGCCGGCCGGGTCCACCACGTAGTCCAGGTTCCACCGCCACGCCTGGCGCGCCTCGGAGTCCGCGAACTTCGTCGCGTGCCCTGGCTCCCCCGCATGGTTGCCGTACACCGGCACCGTCCACGCCGAGTTCTGCTCCAGCGTGTCGCCGGCGAACCGCTCGTCCTTGCCGAAGTAGTACTGCACGCCGTCGGTGGTGGTGACCACCCAGTACTCGCCGTCGTCGTCCCGGTTGCTCGCTCCGGTGAGCAGCTTGACCCGGGTTCCGTCGTCGTTCTTGGGACGCCATACGCCCCCGTCCCGGATCAGCTCCGAGGAGTGCCCGTTGAACACCAGCGAGACCGCGTCCGCCGGACCCCAGCACAGGTCGCCGGTCTCACGGTCGGCGTTGTTCGGGTCGGTCGTGGAGCCCGGATACGGGTCCGTGTCCTGCCCGCACGGGAGGAACCGCCGCTCGATGAACCCGGACGTCATGTCCCAGCCCAGCCCCACGGCCGAGGACTGCGTGTTGGAATCGGTGACCATCCCGTCCAGCCCCGCCGTCGAGTACCCCAGCGACAGGTCCGGCGACGGACCACCCGACGGCTTGGGCACACCCAGCGGATACGACCAGGAGAACGAGCCCGTCGACCCCGACACGCTCCACGACGACGACGTCGACAACGGCGTCGCACCCCAGTTGCCCGCATCCGACTGCGTCCCCGAGACCAGCGCATACCGGTCCCCCGCCGACGGCGGCGACGGCTCGTCCGCCGCCAGCTTCGTCGAGGCCGAGCCGGCCTCGTCCGCCTCGGGCGACGCCGCGGGGCCGTCGAGATCACCGGCCACCTCGCTCGTGGCACCCTCGTCCTGGAACGCTGCCGCAGCCTCTGTGCTCTCGGCGGTGGGCAGCTCGACCGTGGCAGAGACCGTGGAGGCAGCCGCGTCGTTGTCCGTGGGGATCTGCTCCGGCTGGCACTCCGGTGCGTCCGGCGTGACCTCGGCACACGCGGGGATCCGCAGCAGACCCAGCCGATCGGCCCAGCCCGCGCCCGCCACCTCGGCGAAGTCCGCATAGTCGAACGCGACGTCCACCTCACGGGCGGGCTCACCGCCCGCCGGGGGCGTGGCCGACGCGTCGTCCAGGCCCAGCACCACGCCCGTGAGCCCTTCGGCGTCGGCGACCGTCTGGTCCTCGACGGTGACGTCCAGGCTCTCCGGTGCCGATGCGGTGGCCGGCGCCTGCACGGTCACGTCCATGCCACCCACGTCGGTCGTCGTCGCCGTGCTCGTGACCGGGATCGTGGCGGTCGCCGGGACCGGGAGATCGTCTGCCGGGGCGACCGACGGCTCCGGCTCGGGCTCCGGCTCAGCCGTGCCCTCGGTCTGTGCGCTCGGAGCCACGGACGGCTCCGGCAGATGCGCGGTGGCCTCGTCCCGGTGCTCCTTGCGCGCGGCCAGCGTGTCCTCAGGGTTCGCCGTCGACGTCGCCTCCAGCGTCTGCGCCGAAGGCTCGAGCTCCACGGTCAGGACCGCGTCATCGGCGGCGAACGTCGTCATCGCCGCGTCCGACGTCGGGTCGGGCAAGGTACCCGCGCTCAGCGCGTCGGCGGTGCTCCGGGCCGGGGACCGACGAGCGGCGCGGGCCACGGGACCGCTGTCCGACCCACCCTGCCCGGCATCCGTGCCGCGTCCGGCCGCAGCCTGCGGCGCGACGCTCAGCCCGAGGTAGGCGGCGCCGGTGTCACCGCTCGCGACGTGCCTGGCCGCGGGCGTGGCGTCGAAAGAGATGCGCTTCGCCCCCTCGGCACCGCAGTCGGGACCGGTCGAGCGCTCATCGAGCGACGTCCACGCGCTCGCGGTATCCGTCAGCGAGCTGGTGTGGTCCAGCACGCCGGTCCGCCACAGCGTCACCGCCACGTCGTCGCACACGCCCGACGCCGGGACCTCGAAGCGGGCCGACACGATCTGGTCCGGGTCGGACAGCCCGACCTCGCCGAGCCCTGACATCGACCACGACAGCCGCCGATCAGCGTCACCTCGACCACCCGCAGGCAGCTCCGGCCCGGCCAGGAAACCGGCACCGGCCGCACCACCGTCGTCCGACCTGCGGTCCGCAAGGCTCATCCAGCCCGCCTCCGTGGCCGCCACGGTCCCCAGACCGAACATCACCGGCCAGTTCGCCCCGCGCTCCCGCCCGGCGAGCGCCGGCTCCTTCAACGCCTTCCCGGCACGCAGCCGCACCCCTGCCGATGTCACCTTGGCCAGTGCGTCGACGCGCACCGCCTCGGCGACACGATCGGCGTTCGGGTCGCTCGGCGTGCCTCGTCCGGCAGACGCTTCCACGCCCGTGTCGACGGCACCCTCCAACAGGCCGGAGACCGTGCCGTTCCCAGCCGCCGCACCATGCTGGTCCGTGACTCCGGGAGCTGCGCGAGTCTGTCCGGTGACGGCTTCACCGGTCTCGGGAACCTCGACCGCGGCCTGATCCCCGGGGGGCGAACCGCCGTCCCCGGCGAACGCCTCGACCGCCAGGTCGGCCAGCGCGCGGCGCCCGTCCGCCGCCGCTCTCGTACCGGCAGGCGTCAGCTCGGCCCGCACGCCGGCCAGATCGGCGTCCGCGTCGATCGCCACGGGTTCGGTCCACACCCACGGGCTCTGTCCGGCCAGGTCCGTGACGCCGAACCCGTCCCCGGAGCGGGTCACGCTCAGCCCTTCCGTGGTCGACACGGTCAGGTCGAGCGTCGACAGCTCGTCCCGCGCCTGACGCCAGGCGTCTTCCGAGGCCACCCGCAGGCTCGGCACCAGTCCCGTGCCGTCCGGCGTCACCCGGACCAGCAGGTCCACGCCCTCGCCCGCGACCGCCTCGTAGACGGCGGCCGCACCGTCGAGCACCGGCGCCGGGAGCGCGAAGGGCACGTCGAGCACCACCGTGCCCTGCTCACCACCGAGCATCGCCAGCGGCTGGCCCTTGCCGCCGTCGGAGATGCTCATCGGGCTCACCGGCGCGGTCACGTCCACGCGCCCGTCGGCCGGGTCCAGATCGTTGAACCGGGTGTCGATCTGCGACCACTCGCCCGGCGCGTGCGGGGAGAACCTCGTCCTGCGGGCTGCCGCGCTCACCTCCAGCAGCACGGTGCCGGCCGGCGTCGCCTTCACCGTGGACCACGACGTCGTCTCGCCGCTGATCACGACGTCCAGGTCGCACGCCTCGGCGACCCGGAGCGCCTCGGCCCGCTCGGCAACCTGCGCCGTGCAGGTGACACCAGCCGCCGGAGCCGCCACCAGCACCGGCCCCGCCGCCACGGCTCCCGCCGCGAGCATCGCGGTCAGGCCACGACCGAGCCCGGACCAGGACGGCGTGCTCTCGAACATCCGCGTCACTCTCACCGCAGCCTGCCTCGCCATTCCGGTCGTCGCCGTCGTCCTGGTCGTGTTCTCGTCTCGGCCCGTGCCGCCCGGCGGCCCCGGCTCGTGGCGCGGGCTCATTCGCCGAGGTCGATCTGCTCGGTCGGGTCCAGGGCCACGTCGCCGATGAAGTCGTCTCCGCCCGCGCCCTGGCACAGGCGGCGGATCTTCGCCTCGGCGACGATCTCGCCGTCCCACACGCGCACGTTGTCCACGCGGCCGGACCAGTAGCCCCAGTCCGCGCCGCCCCAGCGGCCCCGGCCGACCACGAACGGGTCGATCGACCGCCACGAGGAGGTGAACGGCACTGCCTCGGTCGCCACCGGCTCGCCCGGTGACTGATCGTGCGGGACCCCGATCTGGCACGCCCACAGGCGGATGTTGTCGTCCTGGGCGTCGTGCGCGGCGAGCAGATGCGTCCACCGGCCCTGCTCCACCTCGACGTCGGACACCGCACGCACCGCGGCGGACCCGTCCGCGCCGTACATGGAGAACGCCCAGCACACCCCGTTGTCAGCCGCCGCGCACGAGCGGGTGGTCAGCATGAACCCGCTACCCGTCGCACCTTCCTGCGCCACCGCGACCTGCGTGCCGTTGGCCGCGTCCACGCTCGAAGGCAGCACGAACGCGGACACCACGAACGACTCCAGCGTGTTGACCACCGGCCCGTCCGCGACCGCGTCCCCGGCGCCGGCGAAGCGCAGGGCGCGGTCCCCCTCCCGGGAGTCGAACGCCTCGTGCGGGCCGTCGAGCCACGTCGCACCCGAGGAGCTCAGCGTCAGGTCATGCGGCGTGGTCGTCCATGACGAGTCGTAGGCCCGGTCCCCGGTCCCCTCGTCGAACGTCCACTTGCCGTCCGCCAACGGATAGGCCACGTCGATCTTGTACGTGGCACGGTTCGACACGTTCCCCGCCCGGTCCGCCGATCTGACGTACAACGTCGCGGGCCCCGGCCGGTCCGGGACGTAACCGATGATCCGCGTACCGCTGGACCACGGGGCCTTCGACTTCGCGAACGACTCGTTGCGCCACGAGTACTCGAACCGCGCCACGTCGTCGGACCCGTTCACACTCAACCGGAACTTGCCCGTCTTGCCCACCCCACCGGCCTCCGCACAACCAGTGGCACCGGGACTGCAGTCCGGATACACGGCCTCGTACCAGTCCGAACCGTCATCCACCGGCGTGATCTTCGGCGGGTTCGGCTTGCTGATGTCCGCGTAGAAGTAGCACCATCCGCTCACCGGGCCCGACCGCCCAGCCTTGTCCTTCGCCTGGGCCCGCCACCGGTACTTCACGTTCTGAGCAAGGGCGTTGTCACTGCTGGGCCGTGCGGTGTGCACCTTCCCGCTGGACTGCGACGACGACCACGCCGACCACACCGTCGAGGAGTTCGACACACGCTGCACCACGAACTTCACCTTGACGCTCTGCCCGTCCGGATCGCTCGCCTTGGCCTTGAACCGAGGCTTGATCGCCGGCACCCACGCCGGGTCCGACGACGACTTGCAGCCCCAGTCCTTCGACGGCGTGATCGACCATGTCTGGCGGCCCGTGGGCGCGTACGGCGACCGGTTGTACGTCACCGACAACCGAGCCGGACGGTCGTACCACGTCCCGCCGTACTCCATGCGGTCCCCGGCGTACCGCTTCCAGTACGCCATGGACGACTCGTCGACCTTCAAGCCCAGGGTGATGTTGGCCCAGTCGTGCTCCGCGACGTGGTTCAGCGCCTCCTTGACGTCGAACCCCACCCACTTACGGCCCCCGCACTCGCCCAGCTTGTGCGCGATGTCGACGCTGTCCTGCCGACTCTGTGTCAGCCAGGCGTTCATGTTGTTCCAGCTCGTGGACGTCGAGATGGCGTTCGCGCCCATCCGGTAGGCCGCCACGGTGTGTGCCGTGCAGTTGTACGAATGTGTGCCGAACACCTCGAACGACGCCGCCGAGACGTCACCGGCCTCCGCGTACTTGATCTTCCCCAGCCCGCCGAACTCGTACATGACCCGATGCTTCGACGTCGCGCCCATGCACTCGTACCCGTACGGGTCACCCGCGTTGCACAGCCCGATCCCGTGCGTGCCATCGCTGGTATCCCCGAACCGGTAGCCCGACGTCGAGGTGGGCCAGTTCGACTTGACGGCCGTGAACTCGTTCAACGATCCCGACACGCTCGGGTCCAGCGCGACAGGGAACGCCGTGTCCGGATCGGCCAGCATCTCCTGGTCCGGACGCACCGACACCGTCGCGCTCCGATCACCCTCAGCACCATCGACCTGAACCTCGGTGTCCAGGTCGAAGACCGCTCCGTAGGGACCGGGACCATCAACCACATCACGCGGCTCCACCGCCACAGACCCCGTCGCCGACATGCCCGCAGGCCGGGACGCTGCCGGCACCTCCTGCACCGGCTCGTGCCCCTCCGCCGTCCAGCCCGTCGGCGCCGGCGCCCGGAACACCTGCTCCCCCGCCTCGTCCTCGGCCACGAACCCGCCGCTCTCGGCCGCCAGCCGCAGCCCACCGGACACGTCCACCCGGAAGTCCAGCTCCGCCAGCCCGGGGTTGGCCGCGGACTCTGCGTCGTCCACCGTGATCACCTCACGGATCCCGGTCCCGTCCCCGTTCGGCATGACCGTCAGCTCGATCCCCGGATCCCCGAACAAGCCCGGGTAGCGCACCCGGTCGCCCTCGACCACCGGCTCGGTCAGCTCGAACGGCACGTCGAACTCCAGCGCGTGCCCGTCCCGCTCCAGCACCGCCAGCGGCGCGTCCGGGTCGGCGCCCGCCGCGCCCGGGTCCGCGAACGAGATCTCCGCCAGCCCCGGCGCCGCGACCTCCAGGCGCCCCTCGTCGCCCGGCAGGATCGAGGTGTCCACGCCCGTCCAGCCGCCGTCGGCCGTCCGGGACCGGACCGCCGCGGTCGAGATCTCTTCCCGCACGAGCCCGTCGGTCGTGCCGTACGTGGTGGTGTACTCGGTGCGATCCGCGAGCGACTCGATCTCGTGCCCGCACGTCCGTGCGCGTTCCCACGCGGCCGGCAGATCAGCCGCCGGCTCGTCGCACGTCACGTCGGCCGCCACGCCGTCGGCGTCCGCCGCCAGCACCTGACCCAGGGAGCGGCCGGTCAGCGGCTCGACCGCAGCCGCACCACCGGCCACCAGCACCAGCGCCAGCAGCCCGGCCACCGCCGCACCACCACGCGTCCGCAGCCTGCCCGACACACGCGCCCAGCCCGACCGCACCCGCACGGCCACACCGCCCGCCGGCGACCCAGATGACACTGTTGCTCTCCCACGTACATCGAACAGCTCCGAACGGCCGCCCTCCTGCGGGCGGTCAAACCAGCACGGAACCTAACAGTCTGGAAGAGTCTTTTATAACCAAAAAAGGCGAATGGCAGGCGATTTCACCCACAAGCGGTCAGGTTTCACCCACGACCTGGGCGCAGCGGACCGACGGTCTCGGCCGGGCCCACCCAACGGGAGGACGCCACGCGCACGAGGCACCGCGGGCGGCTCCGGTTCCTCCGCTAGTCCGGCTGCTCGGTGCCGACCAGCGCAGATTCCCCACGCCACAGCGTGACGACGAGTGCGCCGGCCACGAAGTGGTCGCGACCCGAGGAACCCGCGTCCGCGCGCACGGCGTCGGCCAGCTCGCCGACGGACTGGCGGCACCTGGCCACAGCCCCGGCCGCCGCGCCTTCGCCGCGGTCGGAGCGCAGGGCGTCGGCGTAGGTGCGCATCGCCGCGACCAGGGCGGGACGCAGCCCCGGCCCGAGCGCGGCCTTCTCCCGATCCGCATGCTCCCACTCGACCAGGAGGCGAACGACGTCGTCCACCACGTCACCTGCTTCGACCAGCGCCTCCGCGCGTCGCAGGTGCGACCTCGTCCATTCGCTGTAGCGGTGCGCCCGCCGGTTGGCCCGGACTGCCTCGTCGGTGTGCGAGACGGCGTGCTGGGCGCGGGCGATCGTCGGGGACAGCTCGCGACGGAGGTGCTGCCATTCGTCGGCCAGGAGCGGGCCCTCGCTCTCCAGGCGGTCGGCCAGCACCCGGACCTGGTCGACGAGCGCTTCGCGCACGTGGTCCAGCATGAGCTCGGACGGGGTGAGCGGCAACGGCGGCAGGGTCAGGTTGATCCCTACACCGATCGCGGCGCCCAGGACGATCAGCCCGGAGAAGACTCCGGTGTACTCAATCTGCTCGGCACCGCCCAGGATGAGGACGAAGAGTCCCGAGGTCGCCACCCAGCTCCCCATCTCACCGAAGATCCGCCATCCGGCACACAGGAGGGCGACGGCCACCACGACCGCGACCGAGAGCACGCTGGAGGTGAGCACGGCATCGACAACCCGCGCGATCACCGCCCCCACCAGCAGTGCGCCGATCGCCTGCATCGACTCGCGCAGCGACCGGGCAGCGGTGTTCGACATCGCGACCACCGCCCCCAGCGGGGCGTAGTACGGGTACTCGGAGAACGGCGCGGGCGCGAGCAGCGCGACGAGCCAGGCGAGCGAGGCGGCCGCAGCGCCCTTGGCCGCCAGCGACCACCGGGGGTGACGTACCCATTGTCCGCGCACGGAGGAAAGGATGCGGCGTCCTGGCAGCGGTCCGGTGTCGCTGGGCGGAGCCGTCGTCATGCCGCTGGGTCGAGCACGACCTTGACGCACCCGTCCTCCTTTCGCTGGGTGACGTGCTCCCTGCCCTGCCATGTGAGTGCTCTCATCGTTTCCATCCGATCTGTGTGGCGGTCTGCCCGGCCTCGCCCCATCAGGTTCACCCCAGATCCCGCCGCTCGCAGCGGCTCACCCCGTGCCGTGTGCCGGCCCCGGGGCAGCAGGTGCCGGTCCGCTCGCAGGGCGGCCGGGGTCGATGTGCGACCTGGCCGAAGCTGCGCCAAGGTGGAACTGACGGAGCACCCCGGACAGAGCAGGCATGCCGAACCACTCCGATGACGGAGGACTCATGAGCCACGACCCGGCCTTCCCACCACAGCAGCAGAATCCGCCCGGTACGACCGACCAGATGCACCCGACACCGGACCACGGTGAGGAGAGGTACGTCGGCAGCGAGAAGCTCGTCGGCTACAAGAGCCTGGTCACCGGCGGTGACTCCGGCATCGGCCGCGCGGTGGCGATCGCGTTCGCGCGTGAGGGGGCGGACGTCGCCCTGTCGTACCTCCCGGAGGAGGAGCACGACGCGCGGACGACGGCGGAGTGGGTGCGGGCAGCCGGACGCCGGTGCGTCCTGCTGCCCGGCGACCTGCGGGACGAGCCGACCGCACGCGGCGTGGCCCACCGGGCGGCCGCGGAGCTGGGCGGGCTGGACGTGCTGGTGAACAACGCGGGTTACCAGATGGCACGCCGGGAGTCGATCGCGGACGTGACGACCGCCGATCTGGACCGCGTGCTCAAGACCAACCTGTACGCGCTGTTCTGGTTGATCCAGCCGGCGCTCGAGCACATCGGCGAGGGCGGATCGATCATCAACAACTCGTCGATCCAGGCCTACCAGCCGTCGAACGCGCTGCTCGACTACGCAGCGACCAAGGCTGCGATCAACAACCTCACGGTGAACCTCGCCGCGGAGCTGGGGCCTCGCGGGATCCGCGTGAACGCGGTGGCACCCGGTCCCATCTGGACACCGTTGCAGCCGGCCACCCAGCCCGAGGACAAGATCCCGTCGTTCGGCACGGACACTCCCCTGGGCCGGGCCGGCCAGCCGGCCGAGGTCGCGCCGGCATTCGTCTTCCTGGCCTCCCCTGTCACGGCGTCCTACGTCTCCGGGACCGTGCTCGGTGTGACTGGCGGAAAGCCGGTCTTCTGAGCCTCGACGAAGAGCGCCCGAGATCTCCTCATCCACAGCCGCGCCTCCGTTCTGACACGAGGCCTGCTGACACGAGGCCTGCGGGGCGGCTCACCCACGTCCCACCCCACGGGTTCGCCGGGTCACCCCGTGGCGAGCCAGAGCAGTGCCGCGAGGAGGAAGACGGCGAGGCCCAGCGTCGTCTCGAGCACCGTCCAGGTCTTCAGCGTCGTCCGGACGTCCATCCCGAAGAACCTGCTCACCAGCCAGAAGCCGGAGTCGTTGACGTGCGACAGGACGGTGGCCCCGGCGGCGACGGCGAAGACCAGCAGCGCGATCCGCAGGTCGCTGAGACCTTCGGCCGCGACCTGCGCCGAGATCAGCCCGGCCGTCGTCGTCAGGGCGACGGTCGCGGATCCCTGGGCTACCCGCAGCACGGTCGCGATGACGAAGGCCTGGAGGATCAGCGGCAGGCCCAGACCAGACAGGGCATCGGTGAGCGCCGTGCCGATACCGCTGGCCCGCAGCACCCCGCCGAACATCCCCCCGGCACCGGTGATGAGGATGATCGAGCAGATCGGCCCCAGCGCGTCGTCCAGGATGCCGGCGGCCTGACCCATGGAGAACCTCCCGGGTGCCAGTACGGCGAGCGCCACCAGGACGGTCAGGAGCAGGGCGACGGGCGTCGCGCCGATCAGGGTCAGCGCGTTCGCCCAGCCGGCGTCCTCGGGGACTGCTCCCGAGGTGATCAGCGTGCTGACGACGGTGTTGAGCGAGATCAGCACGAGCGGCAGGAGCAGCAGGAGCAGCACGGCGCGGAAGCGTGGCGGCGCCTGCGTGGTGGTGGCCGTGTCGCCCGGGGCGGCGCTCGGTCCTGTGCTGCCCGGGGCGGCGGCGTCCCGGCCACCGTTCATCCGGCCGAACACCGCGTCGGGGATGTCGACGACGTAGCGCGCTCCGAGGAAGCGGGACACCTGGTAGACGCCGAGGAACCAGGCGGCGACGGCGACCGGGGCGCCCACCAGCAAGGTGACGCCGATGCTCCCGCCCATCAGGTCGGCCGCGGCGACCGGCCCGGGGTGCGGCGGCACGACGGCGTGCATGACGGCGAACGCCCCGGCGGTCGGCAGGCCGTAGCGCAGGATGCCACCCCCGAACCGGCGCGCGACGGTGAAGATGATCGGCAGGAACACCACCAGGCCTGCGTCGAAGAAGATCGGGAAGCCGAAGATGAGAGCGGCGACGCCGAGCGCCAGCGGCGCGCGGTTCTCCCCGAAACGCGCGATGAGGGTGTCGGCCAGGATCTGCGCGCCACCGGTGGTCTCCAGCAGCCTGCCGAGCATGACGCCGAAGCCCACCAGCAGGGCCACGGCGCCGAGAGTTCCGCTGAACCCGGTCAGCAGGGCGTCGGGGATGTCCGCGGCCGGGATGCCTGCGGCCACCGCGGTGAGAAGACTGACCAGCACCAGCGCGACGAACGCGTGGAGCTTGACCCGGATGATCAGGAACAGGAGAACGGCGACCGCCGCCGCGGCGATGAGGAGCAGGATCCCGGCTCCGTGGACAGGCTCGATCTCGGTCACAGCCGCCTCCTCGCGGTTGGTCTTTCGTGATCGAGCGACGATAGCAGGGTGAAAAGGGGCATCGAGGACTCCACGCGGTGATGCGCCGCCGCGCTCGTGGACGTGGAGAGCACACCGTCCCGACGCGGTCGCCGAGGAGGACCAGCCACCGGGCCCTCTCCCCAAAACAAGGACGCGACCTGCGCCGTTGTGCCATGCTGAGTTCCTACCTCTCGAGCGCACCACCGAGGGCCTGAAGGAGACGCCCCAGTGACCCCAGCTGCCGAGCGCCACGAACTCTCCACCCCCTCCGTCGAACTCGCCTCCTGGGTCAGGACCATGCGCGACAGTTCTGGCAAGAGCCTCGCCGAGCTGGGTACCGACATGGGATTCGCACCCCAGACGATCAGCGAGGCGAGCAGTCCGAAGCGAGTCGTGAGCCCCGCCGTGCTCAAGGCCCTGGCGACAGCCGTGGGTGAGGACCCCGACGAGTGGCTCCGGTACCGGGCACGCATGAAGAAGCTCATCGCCGAAGGAGATCGCTCCCGGCCCCGGGCACAGCTCGCACCCCAGTGGCACCCCTGGTACACGGAGCTGCACCAGCCGTCGGAACCCGACCGTTCCGCGGACGAGTCCGTCGCGGAACCCCCGCCGCCTGCCGCCGACGACGTCCCGCCCAGCACTCGCCGACGGCTCGGCCGTGCCGGTGGCGTCCTCGCCGTCGCCGTCGCCGCCGGAGCCACCGCCTGGGCCACCGTCACGCAACCCTGGGACGGGCCCACCGAACCGGAGACATTCCCCGAGCAGGCGTTCGTCAAGGCAGGAGTACCGACGCACCTGGACCCGTGGGAGCTCGACGAGCCGGGGACGAAGATCCCTTTCCGTACCGTCGTCGAGGTCGAGTGCAAGCTCTTCGCACCCAGTGCCCCCTCGATCAGCCCTGACGGCTACTGGTACCTCATCCGCACCGAGCCGTGGGACGGCTACTACTCCGCGGCGAACACCTTCCTCAACGGAGACCCGGAGGAAGGCCCCTACACCCGGATGACGGACCTGGGCGTCCCGGACTGCCCGGAGGCCTAGGTGCGGGCGAAGCGAGTGCTCACTCTCCTGCTCGCGGGTGCCCTCGGCGCGGCGACCGGGGTGACGGTGGCCATCGGCCCCGCGGAAGGCGAGGGCCACGCCCGGGCGTGGTCACCGGCAGCCGTGCCGTCACGCGCTGCCGCGGCCGGCACGCTCGACGGTGCCCGTGCGGAGCTCGCGGCGCTCGCCGGTGTGAGGTCTGTCGAGGTGCTGGGAGACCGGACGAGCGCCGAGTTCCGTGTCCGGCTGACGGATCCGGCTCCGCACCCGGACACCGCCCTGGCCACGTACCGGTCCGCTCGCGCGACGCTCCGGGCGGGGACGCCTGCCGCGGCGCTGCTGCTCGTCGTGACAGCGGGGGCAGCCACGGGCCCAGGCTTCTCGGTCACCGACGACCCGCTGTCGTACGCCGACGACCCGCCTGGACCTGACGCCGTCGGCGATGCCGCCGCCCTGCTCGCCACGCCCGGCGTGCGCCGGGTCAGCATCACCGCCACGCACACGGACGTCGACGTGGTCTCGCCGAGGCACCTCACCGACGTCGCGGCGGTCGCGCGCGGGCTCAAACGTGGGGTGTCGCGCCTGACCGTCAGCGGTTCGGGCACCGGGTTCACCGGCCCGGACGCGCTGACCGTGCCCGACGACGCCCTCCTCGCACTCGTGGCCGAAGCCGCCGACCTGCCCGGGGTGTCCAGCGCACACCTGGACGCGGGGGCAGAACCGGCGACGGCGGTCCTCGGCGCGCTGCTGGGTGAGACCGGCGCCAACACCATCGGCGTGCCCGAGATCACCACCGACGAGACCCGCAGCGGCGGCGGGCCCGTACTGACGGTGGAGGCGACCGACGACGACGCGGTGGCATGGCTGGAACATACCGACCACGCCGAGCTCGCCGGGCACCCCGTCGCGTACCGCATCACCTCCGGCGGCTCCGACCGTACGGGGTGGGTCTCGGGACGAGACCCGGCGTCGTTCCCCGTCCCGACAGCGGCAGAGGCTGGCGAGTGCACAGGCCGCGATCTCCGGGTGGGCCTGAACGATCTCGGCGACCGCAACGGACGCGGGTACGCCGAGCTCCTGGCGACGAACATCGCGTGGACCCCCTGCGCCATGACGGCCACCCCCGGGCTCGAGACGCGCACCGCCGACCGCAGCACACCCCCGATCCAGGTCGAGACCGACCCGTCCACCAGCCGGAACGCCTCCGTTCTCCGACCGGGTGAACAGGTGACGCTTCCCGTGAGCTGGCCCACGGGACGAGCAGGCGTCCCGCTCACCCAGATCGTGGTCACGTTCACCGACGTCCGGCCCATGCACCTGGACCTTCCACCCGGTGCTCACGCGCCCGGGCCGGTCCGTGTCGGCTCGTGGCGATCGCCCGAGTCCTAAGCATGGCGGCACACGGATCTCCGCAGATCTCCGCAGAACATCGGCGTCCGCCCGTCCGCCCTTCCGCGACGGCTCCACCAGGGACGACGCTGTGAACACGGGCGAACTGCTCATCCCCTCACCCGGCGAGACCCACCACCACCCACCACCACCCACGGAGGTACATCATGTCCTGTGCGTGCACGAGAGCCCGTACACCCAAGTGCTCCTGGTGCATGGAGGCCGAGTACCGCGGCCTTCCGAAGTCACGGCACGGTTGTTTCTGGGGCCACTGTTCCTGACCGAGCCGGGCCGCTCAGAGATCCTGGCCGGGGTGTCCGGGCGGGGACTCCAACGGGCAGGAGGTGAGGCGGTGGACGGGGACACGCTCCTCGACCGTCCCCGGGCGGGTCGCGGGCGTCCCGTCCGGCACGGCCCGACGCACCGGGCCCAGACCGAACCACGACGCCGCGGCCCCGACCCCGAGCAGGGTCGCACCGATGATCATCGCGGCCGGGTATCCGGCGGCGAACCCCGCGCTGTCCCCCGGGCCGACGCGGGACAGCCCGACCGCCGCCGGAACGACGGCGATCGCGAGCAGGCCGGCGCTCCGGGCGATCGCGTTGTTGATCCCGGAGGCCGCACCCGCCAGCTCGGGCGGGGCCGCGCCGAGCGCCGACGCCGTGAGCGGCGCGACGGCGAGCGACAGTCCCAGGCCGAGCAGCACGGCCGCGGGGAGCACGTCCGTGAGGTAGTCGGCGTCGGCCCGGATCCGCAGGCCCAGCAGGAAGCCCCCGGCGGCGAGCAGGTTTCCCGCCGCCATCAGCGGCCGCGGGCCGATCCTGTCGCCGAGCGCTCCGGCGCGTGCCGACAGCAGCAGCATCAGGATCGTCACCGGCAGGCCTGCCATGCCCGCGGCCAACGGCGACCAGCCCGCGACGAGCTGCAGCTGCAGCACCACGAGCAGGAAGTACAGCGACAACGCGCCGTACATGAAGAGCGTCACCACGTTGGCCCCGGCGAACACCCGGTCGGCGAAGAGGCCGAGCCGCACCAAGGGGTCGCGCACCCGCCGCTCGACGACGACGAACGTTGCCCCCGCCAGGCCGCCCAGCACCACGGCCCCGACCACACCCGGGGACCAGCCCACCCGTCCCGCCTCGGTGAGGCCCCAGGTCAGCGCGGCGAGCATGACCACCACGAGCGCCGCCCCGGGCAGGTCGAGGTTGCGCCGCCCGGCGGACTCGTCGCGGCTCTCGGGGACGTGCCGCAGCGCGATCCACATGATCACCGCGGCCAGCGGGAGGTTGATCAGGAAGACCAGCCGCCAGCTGATGTCCGCCAGCCAGCCACCGAGGAACGGCCCGATCGCGGTCGCCACGCCGGCCAGGCCCGACCAGGCGCCGATCGCGCGTGCCCGGTCGTCCGGATGGAACGAGGCCGAGATGATCGCCAGGCTGCCCGGGGTCAGCAGCGCCGCCCCCACGCCCTGCAGCGCCCGGGCCGCGATGAGCATCGACTCGCCCACGGACACCGCGCACAGGAGCGACGCCACCGTGAACCACACCGTCCCGACCAGGAACAACCGGCGCCGCCCGAACCGGTCACCGAGCACGCCCCCCACCAGGATCAGGGACGCCAGGGCCAGCGTGTAGGCGTTGGTGATCCACTGCAGCCCGACGAACCCGACGCCGAGCTCGTCGCTGATGGGTGCCAGGACGACGTTCACGACCGTCCCGTCCAGCATCGCGAGGCTGGAACCGGCGATCACCCCGGTCAGCACCCACCGTCCCTGAGCGCTGCGCACCCGCAGCCCGGGCGACGTCATGATCCTGGTACCGGACCGGCGGCACATGTGCTCATGACGAACAGTCTGCACCCCGCTCGCCCCTGCCCCGAGGACAGAGCGCCCCACCCTGCTCGCCTCCTGCTTCACGAGATCGTTCGACGTCGCCGACGATGGCCGGTTCGCGCTCTGACTCAGGAGACCGGCAGACGCCTCCGGGGACTGTTCCCCGGAGAGGCTAGTGCTCCTGGTCGCTGCCGGAAGCGCGCACGTGGGCGCGCTGGCCTTGCCGTCCGACGAGGCTGAGGTATTCGACTGGTCCGGCGCTGGTGGCTCCGAACCAGTGTGGGGTGCGGGTGTCGAACTCGGCTGCTTCTCCTGCCTGAAGGAGCAGGTCTTGGTCGCCGAGTACCAGGCGGAGGGAGCCGTTGAGCACGTAGGCCCAGTCGAAGCCTTCGTGGGAGCGCAGGTCCGGGATTGCGTCGTCGTTGCCGGCGGGGAGGACGAACTTGTATGCCTGGATTCCTCCGGGGCGGCGTGTGAGCGGGATGATGATCGACCCGTCGGTGCATGACATCGGGCGGAGATCGATTCGGGGGTTGGCAGTGCGGGGCGCATCGACCAGGGAGTCGAGGGTGGCGCCGTAGTAGCGGGCCAACGGAAGCAGCTGCTCGAGCGTCGGCCGCCGTAGCCCTGCCTCCAGTCGGGAGAGGGTGCTCGTGGAGATCCCTGTCTCCTCGGCGAGCGTGGTGAGGGTGATGTCGCGGCGCAGCCGGAGGTGTTTCAGGCGAGGGCCCACGGTGTCGAGGGTCTGATCGGAGTGTGCGCTCATCCTCCGAGTTTGCCATTCGGCAAGAATGATTGCCAGCGGCGCTGGTGTGGGTGATCCTTATGGGCATCACGGAACAAGCAGGTGGACCGCACATCGGGCACCGCGCGTCGAGGCCTTTCAACCTCGACGCTACTTCCGCCTGCCCGCGACCAGCGCCGGGCTGCGACAGCCCCTGAAAGGAAACACGTCCCGCCATGACTTCCACCACTCACGCCGGTACAGAAGATGCCGCACCCGTCATCGACGATCCACGACGCAGACGCGCCATCCTCTGGGCCGTCTGTATCGCCCTGATGGCCGTCGTCGCCTCGGTGACCGGCCTCAACGTCGCTCAGCCACCGCTGGCGACGACATTCGACGCATCCCAGGGGCAGGTGCTGTGGATCATCAACACCTACACCCTCACCCTCGCAGCACTCCTTCTGCCGCTGGGAGCACTGGGCGACCGGCTCGGTCGCAAGCCGGTGCTCATCGTGGGGCTGGCGGTGTTCGGGATCTCGAACATCACGGCTGCCGTCGCTCCGGTCATGGAGGTCATGCTCGCCGCACGCCTGCTCAGCGGTATCGGCGCGGCGCTGATCATGCCCGTCACCCTGTCGATGATCACCTCCTCGTTCCCGGACAAGGAACGGTCCAGGGCGATCGGGATATGGACAGCGGTCGCGGGAGGCGGCGGCATCCTCGGCATGTACCTCTCCGCCCTGCTCGTCGATATCGCGTCCTGGCGTTGGCTATTTGCGCTGCCGATCGTTCTCACCGTCGCGGCATCGCTGATCGGTGGCCGCGCGATTCCGAACTTCCGGAACAAGGCCCCTGGCCGGTTCGATGCCCTGGGAACGCTGTCGTCGATCGTGGCGACTGTCGGTTTCACCTTCGCTCTGCACGAAGCACCGTCTCTGGGCTGGGCCGACCCGACCGTGCTGATCCCCCTGATCGCGGCCGTGCTCGCTACCGCCCTGTTCATCCCGTGGGAGCTGCGCACCCCGTTCCCGCTGCTGGACATCCGGCACTTTCGCACCCGCGGCCTCTCGTCGGGCACCACGCTCCTGCTCGTGTTGTTCGGCGTACAGGGCGGGGTGTCCCTGGTGCTGTACCCGTTCTTCCAGGTCGTCCTCGGGTGGAGCGGACTCGTCTCCACGCTCGCCATGATGCCCATGGCATTGCTGATGATGCTCGCCTCCGGCCTCGCGCCCCGCCTGGCCGCGCGCATCGGAGCCCGGGCCACCATGGTCACCGGCCTCACCATCGCCACCGGAGGGCTCGCGCTCATGGCAGGCTTCGTCTCCGCCGAGGGCGGATACCTGAGCGTGCTGCCCGGCCTGAGTGCGATGGGACTGGGCGCGGGCCTGGCCATGACGCCCTCCACCGAAGCGATCACCTCCTCGCTCCCCCGCGAGCAGCAAGGCGTCGCCTCGGCTCTGAACGACCTCACGCGTGAGCTCGGAGCAGCACTCGGCATCGCGCTCCTCGGCGGTCTGCTGGTCGCCGGATACCAGAACGCCATCACCGGACGCCTCACCGGTGTGCCGGAGGAATTCGCAGCGACGGCGCGCGAAGGCATCGCCAACGCCACAGCCATCAGCCAGAACGCCGGAGACTACGCGGAGCAGATCGTCACCGCCGCGAACGACGCATTCGTAGCCGGATGGCAGCAGGCCATGTGGGTCGGCGTCGCCGTCATGACCATCCTCGTGATCTTCGTGCTCTTCCGCGGCCCCACCAACGCTTCCACCCCGGCAGAGGCGGTGAACGAAGCCGACGGCCACGCCCAGAAGACCCCTCTGATGCCCTCACCGTCGAGCGTGACGGTTGATCGTCCCACCGACGAAAGGATCTCCCTCCCGTGACAACCACAGTTGCTACGCCCGTGCACGCCGAAGGCGCAAGCTACCGCCCCGGACTCACCCGTCCGACGAACTCGCACCTCGCCCTCGAACTCCTCCACCACGCACAGGAGACCGGGCACCGAGCCGCACTGACCCACCGGCTGTTCGCCGCATACTTCACCGATGGCCGCCACATCGGACACATCGACCAGCTCGTCGACCTTGCCGAGGAGGTCGGCCTGGACCCCGATGACGCACGGGAGGTGCTCACAGACCGCCGCTACCGGGCGGCGGTCGATCAGGACGGTGACCGGCTCCGCGCACTCGGCGCGAGCGGCGTTCCGTTCTACGTGATCAAGGGGAAGTGGGGTATCTCTGGGGCGCAGCCCGTGCGGACCTACCTCGATGCGCTGCAGAAAGCGGGCGCATGAGCGGCGACGCGCTCGTCTTCTTGGGGACTTGGACCGGCCGGGGTCTCGAAGCCGCCGGTCAGGGCCGGTGACGCGGCGAGTTGCCGCTGGGGCTCTCAGGGAAACGGAAAACCGGTCACGTCGAACGCCAACGGTGTCCGACCCGACGTCGTCGTCCATGGAGGAGGCACGTGGTAGCGCACCGTGAACCTCGCTGAGCAGAACGAGGCCGGCGGCTGGGACGTGCTCATCAATGAGCGCCGGGTGCTTGGCTGAGGAAACATCGATCGTCAGCTCGGTCGACCGCAGTCTCGACGACTTGACACACTCGTATCCGGTTCATTGGGGTATCTCCGACAAACTAGCCAGACTACAGGTCAGCACCCAATTTCCCGACGGAGAAGGGCCATGACCGGCATACCTCAGATCGCCGAGTACACCCTGCCCGAGGCAGCGGACCTCCCCGCCAACACCGCCCGCTGGACGGCTCGTCCCGACCGTGCGGTCCTGCTGATCCACGACATGCAGCGCTACTTCCTCGATCCCTTCCCCGAGCGGCTGCGCCTCCCGCTGATCCGGAACGTCGCGCTGCTCCGTGACCGCGCCGCCGCCCAGGGCGTGCCGATCGCCTACACCGCCCAACCGGGCAGCATGACCGCGCAGCAGCGTGGGCTGCTCAAGGACTTCTGGGGATCGGGGATGCGGCGCTCCCCCTCCGAGCGCGCCATCGTCGACGATCTCGCACCGGCGGAGGACGCCTGGATGCTCACCAAGTGGCGCTACAGCGCGTTCCTCGGCACCGACCTGCTGGAGCGCATCCGGGCCACCGGTCGCGACCAGCTCGTCGTGTGCGGTGTCTACACGCACGTGGGGATCCTCGCGACGGCCGTCGAGTCGTTCTCCCACGACATCGAGACGATCATCATCGGGGACGCGACCGCGGACTTCTCCCCCGAGGAGCATCGCCAGGCACTCGCGTACGCTGCCGCACGGTGCGCGACGGTTCTGCCCGCACGGGAGGTGCTCCCGTGAGCGCGGACCTGCTGGACCTCGTGCTGCACGAGGACCCCCCACCCTTCGCCCTCCTGCACCGGCCGGGGGCGGGCCGACGGCACGTCGTCGACGTGCTCGTCGGTGACGTCTCGCGCCCCGCGCTGCTCGGGGACATCTCACTCCCGCCGGAGGGTGCGGGCTCTCCTCGGCGACCTGGACGCCTCTCCGGAGCAGTGCACGACGTCCTCGCCCTGGTGCCCTACCGCCAGCTCCACGAGCGCGGGTTCAGCAGTCCCGACGACGCCACCCCGCTGGTGGCCCTGACGGTCACGGCCGACCAGGAGGTCCCGCTGGGAGAAGTGCTCGAACGTGTCCCGGACGCGCCCATCGAGCTGAACGGCGAGACCTTCGAACCCGACGACGCCGCATACGGCGACCGGGTACGACGGGTCGTCGAGGAGGAGATCGCCACCGGTCAGGGGGCGAACTTCGTCCTGCGCCGGACGTTCGGGGCAGAGATCGGCGGTTCACCCTTGTCCGGTGCGCTCACGCTGTTCCGCCGGATCCTGGAGAGCGAACAGGGCTCGCACTGGACCTTCCTGGCCTACACCGGCGAGCGCATCCTCGTCGGTGCGAGTCCCGAACGCCATGTGAGCCTCCGGGACGGCATCGCCGTGATGAACCCCATCAGCGGAACCTACCGATACCCCCGGAACGGTCCCGACCTTCCCGGCGTCATGGACTTCCTCGCAGACCGCAAGGAGTCCGAGGAGCTCGCGATGGTGCTCGACGAGGAACTGAAGATGATGGCCCGCATCTGCGACGACGGCGGACGGGTCACCGGGCCCTATCTCAAGGAGATGGCGGCCGTCGCCCACACGGAGTACTTCATCGAAGGACACACCTCCCGCGACCCGCGCGACATCCTCCGCGAGACCCTGTTCGCCCCGACGGTGACCGGCAGCCCACTGGAGAACGCCTGCCGCGTCATCAGCCGCTACGAACCCGAGGGACGTGGCTACTACAGCGGGGTGGCGGCTCTCGTCGGACGCGACGCGGCCGGCCGGCGCACGATGGACTCCGCGATCCTCATCCGCACCGCCGACATCGGCTCAACGGGGAGACTCGCCCTCGCCGTCGGGGCGACGATCGTGCGGGAGTCCCGGCCGGAGGCCGAGATCGCGGAGACGCGGGCCAAGGCCGAGGGGATCGTCGCGGCGCTGCGCGCTCCCGTCCACCGCGCGTTCGCCGCGCACCCCGACGTCAGGTCGGCGCTCGAGGAGCGGAACGACGGTCTGGCCGGCTTCTGGCTCCGGTCCCGCGCCGGCTCCCCGGGGCGCCCGTCGACCTCGTCCCCCGATCTGACGGGCCGCCGGGTCCTGATGGTCGACGCGGAGGACACCTTCACCGCCATGATGGTTCACCAGCTCCGCGCCACGGGTGCGACGGTCGTGGTCCGGCGCTTCGACGAACCGCCCCCACCCACCGGGCACGACCTCGTCGTGCTCGGTCCCGGGCCCGGGGATCCCGGAGACCCCACCTCCCCCAAGATGCGCCACCTGCGATCCGAGGTGTCGCGGCTCCTGACGGGCCGGAGCCCTTTCCTGGCCGTCTGCCTGAGCCACCAGGTACTGAGCCAAGAGCTCGGCCTGCGGGTCTCGCGCCGCCGCCGGCCGAACCAGGGGGTGCAGCGTGCGATCCAGCTCTTCGACGAGCACGTGCGCGTCGGCTTCTACAACTCGTTCTCCGCGGTCTCGCCGACCGACCACCTCGAGTCCCGGACGCACGGCCGGATCGAGGTGTCCCGCGACCCTGCCAGCGGCGAGGTGCATGCCCTGCGCGGCCCGGGCCTCGCGTCCGTGCAGTTCCACCCGGAATCCGTGCTCACGCTCGACGGCGACCGCATCCTGGCCCGGTTGTGCGTGGAAGCGCTCGCGAGCGCCCTCGGGCCGACGACGGTCCTGGGTGCCCCTGGAAGGGGCACCCTCGGGCCTCCGATGGCGAGCCGTCCCGAGATAACGTCGGCATCATGAAGGTCGAAAGCCTGGGAAGCTTCCTCAAGACTCGGCGGGACAAGACGAGTCCGGAGATGCTGGGCCTCGATCCGGGAGGCGCGCCCCGCCGCGTGCCGGGCCTGAGACGTGAAGAGCTCGCCCGGCTCTCCGGCGTCAGCGTCGGCTACTACACGAGGATCGAACAGGACCAGACGGGGACGGCCTCCCCGCAGGTCCTGGATTCCCTGGCCTGCGCGATGCGGCTCGACGACGCCGAACGCACCCACCTGTTCAACCTCGCCACGACGGGAGGCTCCAGCCGTATGGTGCGGCCGGACCCCGAGTACCCGCACACCCGTGTCCTGGCGCTCTTCGAGTCGCTCCAGGAGACGATCCCGGCCGTCGTGCTCGGCAGGCGTGGTGACGTCCTCGCGTGGAACCGCTCGGGCCATGAGCTGCTGTCCGAGCACATCCCGTTCACGGCACCGACCGAGGCCGACCGGCGCCCGTCCGTCCCGCGGGCGTTCTTCCTCGACCCCCTGACGCGGGACCTTTACCGCAACTGGGACGAGCTCGCGCGGGCGCACGTCGCCTACCTGCGGCTGACGTCCGGCCGTTATCCGCGCGACGCACGGCTCGCCGAGCTGATCGGTGAGCTCACGATGAAGAGCGACGAGTTCGCCGCCCTGTGGACCGAGGGTGACGTCGCGGACTGCACCGTCGGCAACATGCTCCTGTCCCACCCCACGCTGGGCACGCTCGACATCGATTACCAGGTGTGGCTCCAGCCCGAGTCGACCGATCACCGGCTCGAGGTCTACACGCCGAACGACACTGCTTCCCGTGACGCCCTGCAACTCCTCCCGAACCGGATCGGCGTCCGCTGAACCGGACACATGCGACCAGGACGGCCCTCAGGACCGTCCTGGAACGACACGATGGAGTAGACCTTCATGGCACTCGCCTCGACCATGACCGCAGTCTTCGAGCGATACACCGACAGGCCCGCCCTCGCCGAGCGGACGCCCGTTCCCCGGTCCGACGAGGACCTCACCACCTTCACCGCCCGCACGGAGGACTCCTACGACCTGCTGACCTACGGCGAGCTCGCACGGCGTGTATCCTCCGTCGCCGCGCAGCTCACGGACGGTCGACGAGGGGCCGGGCGACTCGCCGAGGGTGACATGACGGCGTTCCTCGGCTTCGCCGGGGCCGACTACGTCACCGCCGACCTCGCGTGCAACCTTGCCGGTGTCACGACCGTCCCGCTGCAGACCAGCGCCTCCCTCGACCACCAGGCGACCATCCTGGCCGCGACCGCGCCCCGCGCCCTCGCCGTCAGTGTCTCCCTGCTCGGCCGGGCCGCCGAACTGCTGGCGGCCCAGCCGACGATCACCCGCCTCCTCGTGCTCGACTACCGCGGGGGCGACCCCGACCACGTCCGAGAACTGGCGAGCCTGGAGGGGACCAGCGTCCTCCGGCCCGAGCTCCTGGACCTGTCCGGCACAGGGGCCGCCGTCGGTGCCCCATGGACCGAGTCACGTCCGGTGATGCTGCTGCACACGTCGGGCAGCACCGGGACGCCGAAGGGCGCCGTCTACCCGGAACGTCTCGTCACCGCGATGTGGGGCGGGGACGGCTGGTCGGAGTTCTTCGCCGCCGAGCCGGACGTCTCGACCTTCCACTACATGCCCATGAGCCACGTAGCGGGGCACTCCTCGGTTCGCGGTACGCTCGCCCGCGGTGGGCTGACCTATTTCGCGTCCAGCACGAACCTCTCGAGCCTCTTCGAGGACCTGGCGCTCGCCAGACCGACCGAGCTCTCGCTCGTCCCACGCGTCTGCGAGCTGATGCGCCAGGAGTTCCGGCGGCGGCTCCAGGCCGCCAGGTCCCACACCCCCGGCGGGGACGACAACGCTCTCGCGGCGGCGGTCCGCGACGAGATGCGCACCCAGGTGCTCGGCGGCAACGTCCGCTGGGCGAGCTGCACGTCGGCGCCGATCTCGGCCGAGCTCAAGGCCTTCGTCGAGGACCTGCTGCAGATCGACGTCCACGAGCTGTACGGCACCACGGAGATCGGCGGCGTGCTGTCGAACGGCAGGTTCCTGCGCCCACCCGTGCTCGACCACCGTCTGGAGGACGTGCCCGAACTCGGCTACTACTCGTCGGACCGTCCGCGATCCCGTGGCGAGCTCCTGATCAGGAGCACGTCGACCATCCCGGGCTACTACGGACGCCCCGACCTCGACGAGCAGATCTTCACCGACGACGGCTTCTACCGCACCGGCGACATCGCCTCCGTCGACGACTCCGGAACCGTGCGGATCGTCGACCGGAAGAACGCGATCGTCAAGCTTTCCCAGGGGGAGTTCGTGGCGCTTCCCTCGTTGGAGGGAACCTACGTCTCCCGCAGCGAGGTCCTCCGCCAGGTGTACCTCCACGGCGACGGCAGCGAGTCGTCGATCCTCGCCGTCGCCGTCCCGACGGACGAGCTCGTCGACCGACTCGGGGGTGACGTTCCGGCGATCCACGAGCATCTCCTGCAGGAGTTCCGGGCGATCGGCGCGGCCGAGTCGCTCAACTCCTACGAGGTTCCACGGGACGTCCTGGTCGAGCTCGAGCCGTTCAGCGAGTCGAACGGGCTGCTCTCGGACCACCGGAAGCTCGTCCGGCCGGAGCTGGCGCGCCGGTACGGCCCCGTGCTGACCGCGCTCTACGAGAGCCTGCGCTCCAGCAGCGACGCTCTCCTCGAGTACCTGCGCGACAGCGCCGGCGACGCCCCCACCGTGGCCACGGTGCGCGATGCCGTCGCCATCGCGATCGGCACCTCGCCGGCCGACATCGGCGCCGAGGACCGGTTCCGCGACCTCGGTGGCGACTCGCTCACGGCCGTGTACCTGTCGAACCTCCTCGAGCAGATCTTCGGCGTCCGGGTCCCCGTCAACACGATCGCCGGCGAGGCGACCACGATCGGGCGCCTCGCCGACCTCCTCGACGCCAGGAGGAACGGCGACGGCGCCGCCGTCTCGTTCGACAGCGTTCACGGCGACGCCCCGGAGCTGCTCCGTGCCGAGGACCTCCGCCTGGCACTCTTCCTCGGCGACGGGTTCACGCCGGCTCCCGTGGAGTCGGTGATCCGCGACGCGCCCACCGTGCTCATCACGGGTGCGAACGGATTTCTCGGCCGGTTCCTGTGCCTCGAGTGGCTCCGCGAGGTGGCAGCGACGGGTGGCCGGGTGATCTGCATCGTCCGTGGCGCCGACGACGACGAGGCGTACGAACGGCTGAGGCGTGCCTTCACGAGCGACGAACGTCTCCTCAAGGCCTTCGACGGGTTCGGTCACTCCCTGGAGGTCCTGGCCGGTGACCTCTCCGAGCCCGCGCTCGGGCTCGACGCGAACACGTGGGACCGTCTCGCCCGTGACGTGCACCGTGTCGTCCATGCCGGGGCGATGGTCAACCACGCACTCCCCTACCAGGAGCTCTTCGACGCGAACGTGGCCGGGACGGCGGAGGTCGTCCGGCTCGCGGTGTCCGTCCGGCTGAAGCCGGTGAGCTTCGTGTCCAGCATCGCGACGGCGCTGCTCGCCGGTACCGAGAACCCGCTCGACGAGCACGCGGACATCCGGCGGGCGCTACCCTCGGTCGGGACGGGGACGAAGAACAACGTCGAGGGCTACGCCGCGACGAAGTGGGCGGGCGAGGTGCTCCTCCGGGAGGCGCACGACAGCTTCCAACTCCCCGTGACGACGTTCCGAGCGAGCATGATCCTGGCGCACAGCGAGTACGTCGGCCAGATCAACGTCCCGGACACGTTCTCCCGGCTCGTCTACAGCCTCGTTCGTACCGGGGTCGCGCCGTCGTCGTTCTACGCACCGGGGGCCGGCCGGCCGCACTACGACGGGCTCCCGGTCGACGTGGTGGCTTCCTGCATCGTCGCTCTCGACGCCGCGAGCCAGGGTGGCTACTCGACTCATCACGTCGTCAATCCCCTCGACGACGGCGTCTCGCTCGACACGATGGTCGACTGGCTCACCGGCCTGGGCGTGGAGCTCACGAAGGTCGACGACCACACCGACTGGCACCGGCGGCTCGGAGCCGGGCTGCGGGCCCTGTCCGAGTCGGAACGCCGAGCGTCCATCCTCCCGCTGCTCGACAGCTTCTCGGCACCCGAGCAGCCCGTGGCCGGGTCGTCGATCGCGTCCCCGGGGTTCCTGGCGCGTGTCCAGGACCTCGGGCTGGACACCAGGATTCGCAGCCTCGACGCGCGATTCGTCGAGAAGTCGCTGTCCGACCTCGAGCACGTCCACGGCCGCCCGCTCAGGACGGCCTAGGGACGCCGCGACGGCGCCACCGCCGCACCCGCACCCGCACCCGCACCCGCCACCACAGCACCCGTCGCCCCGGCAGGCGCCGGCCGACACGGCCACGCGCCGAAGCCCGCTGCGCCCTGCGCCCTGCGCCCGCCTTACCTGCCGTGCCCCCGCCGGCCTGCACCGTTGCCCAGATCCCGTTCGCGGCCGTCCGGCTCGCCCGGGCAGAAGGGCGGACCGTGCACGCCATCGACCCGAAGGAGAACGAACCGATGAGCGCACCGAGCCAGACCGAACCCGTTCGCCCCGCCGGCCTCCCCTCTCCCTCCACCCGCCCCCCGACGGATCCCGAGGAGGGCCCCGCGGACCCGCGTGTGCGCGCTCTTGACCCGCTGCCGGAGCCGGGTGAGGTCCTGGCCGAGATGCCACTGGGAACGGTACGGGGTGACCTGGTGGCGACCTCACGGCGCGAGGTCCGTGACGTGCTGACCGGTGAGGACGACCGACTCCTGGTGATCGTGGGCCCGTGCAGCGTGCACGACCCGGCGGCAGCTCTGGAGTACGCCACCCGGCTCACGGCGGCCGCCCGTGACCTGGCGGACGACCTGGTCGTGGTGATGCGCGTCTACTTCGAGAAGCCTCGCACCACCGTGGGCTGGAAAGGCCTGATCAACGACCCCCACCTGGACGGCACCCACGACGTGGCACACGGACTACGCCTGGCACGGCAAGTCCTGCTGGGGGTCCTGGACGCGGGCGTCCCCGCCGCATGCGAGTTCCTCGAACCGACCAGCCCGCAATACATCGCCGACGCCGTCAGCTGGGGAGCCATCGGAGCCCGCAACGCCGAGTCCCAGGTCCACCGCCAGCTCGCCTCCGGCCTGTCCATGCCCGTCGGCTTCAAGAACGCCACCGACGGCGACATCCAGATCGCCGTGGACGGCTGCCTCACGGCCGCGAGCGAGCACACCTTCTTCGGCACCGACGCCACCGGCCGCGCCACCGCCGTCCGCACCACCGGAAACCCCGACTGCCACATCATCCTGCGCGGCGGACGGCGCGGCCCCAACTACCACCCCCACGACGTCACCACCGCCCTGCGCACCGCCCGCGCCTCCGGACTGCACGGCTCCCTGCCCCACGGCCTCGTCATCGACGCCTCCCACGGCAACTCCGGCAAGGACCACGAACGCCAGGCCCACGTCACCCGAGAGATCGCCGCCCGCCTGGCCGCCGGAGAACCCGGCATCACCGGCCTCATGCTCGAGTCCTTCCTCCGTGCCGGCGCCCAGAAGCCCGGCCCTCTCCACACCCTCACCTACGGCCGGTCCATCACCGACACCTGCATGGACTGGACCACCACCCACCACCTCCTGCGCACCCTCGCCCGTGCCGCCCACCAACGCCGCGCGGCCGAGCGGACGTCCGCGCCGGCGCCGGGCTCCGAGCGACGAGACGACCGGGATCGGGTATCCCTGGCATGAGTACCCAGGACAGTGGGCTTGTCCACCCGCCACCGGCCTCCCGACGATGGTGGACATGAGCTCACCTGAAACCGACCGTAGACCGGTGCCTCCCGCACCCCGCCGCGCCTGGACCGGGCTCCTCGTGACCCTCGGCCCCGTACTGCTGGTCGCGATGGACGGATCGGTCCTGTTCCTCGCCATGCCGAGGATCAACGAGGGCATCCAGCCGACGACGGACCAGAGCCTCTGGATCCTCGACATCTACGGGTTCGTCGTCGGCTCGCTCCTGATCACCTTCGGCAACGTGGGTGACCGGTTCGGGCGGCGTCGTCTCCTGCTCATCGGGGCGTCGGTCTTCGGGCTCGGGTCGTTGTGCGGTTCGTTCGCCCCGACTCCCGAGATCCTCATCGCCTCCCGAGCGCTGATGGCACTCGGGGGCGCGACCCTGCTCCCGTCCGCGCTGGCCGTCATCAGCGAGCTCTTCGAGAACCCCGTCCAGCGGGCCAGGGCCATCGGCATCTTCGCCGCGACGTTCGCCGCCGGGTTCGTCATCGGTCCGATCGTCGGCGGGCTTCTGCTGAGCCGCTTCTGGTGGGGCTCCGTGTTCCTCATCAATATCCCCGTCGTCGTGGTCTTCCTCTGCCTGGCACCCACGCTCCTCAAGGAGGTCAAGGGAACCCGTCCCGGGAAGATCGACATCCCCAGCGTGCTGCTCTCGGCCGTCGGGCTGCTCCTGGCGATCTACGGGATCAAGCACGCCGCGACCTACGGCCTCGATCTCCTGAGCGGAGCGCTGGTGGTCGCCGGGACCGGCTTGGTCGTCGTGTTCGTCCGGCGACAGCGACGCCTCCCCCGGCCGCTGCTCGAGATCGGTCTCTTCAAGCAGCACGTCTTCGCGGTGGCCATTCTCACCGGACTGCTGTCGCTGTTCGTCTGGTCCGCCGCGGCGTACCTGAGCATGACGTATCTCCAGTCGGTGCTGGGGCACTCGGTTCTCGTCTCGGCCACCCTGGCGGTCCCAGGTGCCGTCGTCCTCACCCTGTCGAGCGTGCTGACCCCGCGTCTGGTCGAGCGGATCGGGGCGCGGAGCGCACTGATCCTGTGCCACTTCTCGATGGCGGCAGGCATGGCGTTGCTGCTGTTCACGAACGAGACCACGGGTGTGCTCTTCTACATCGCCTCGACCGCCGTCGCCGGGATCGGGTTCGGCATCTCGTTCAGCCTCGTCGCGGACACCGCCGTGGGCGCCGTGCCGGAGTCGCGCGCCGGAGCCGCCGGCGCCATCGCCGAGACGAGCAACGAGATCGGCAACGCCCTCGGGATCGCGCTGCTCGGTTCGCTCCTGACGGTGGTCTTCCGGATGACGTTCCCGGGGGACGCGACAGGCATCGCCGAGTTCATCGAGGAGAGCGGGACCACCTCACCGGCGTTCGCGACGGCACAGGCCGCCTTCCTCGACGGGTACCACGTGGTCGCTGCGCTGGCCGGCATCATCTGTGTCGCTCTCGGGCTCCTGGCCGTCCGCTGGATCCCCCGGGACGCCGGCGCCCAGGACGACCCGGCGGCGTCGCAGCAGTCGGTCGACACCGTGAACACCTGACGCCTTCTCGTCCGTCCTGCTGGGAACCCACGATCCGTCGCGTCCTGAGGAGCAAGTCCGTGTCCGATCTGATGAGGCGACCCGCGTATCCGGCCGTGCCCGCCCCCCGCGCCGCGGACGACCGGCACGAGCAGGTTCTGGGCGACCTGGGGCCGGAGGTGTTCGTGTCGCTCGCACGAAGCGACCAGCGCTGCAAGGCCATGCAGTACGTTCGCGCCCTGCTCGCGACGCCGGGGCGCAAGTCCGTGCGCAACATCGCTCGTTCCATCGGTGGCGCGGCAGCCGCCCAGCGCCTGCACCACTTCGTCAACAGCTCTCCCTGGGACTGGCGGCCGGTGCGCCAAGCGATGGCTCGCCATCTGGTGGGCGTCGCGGCACCGCAGGCCTGGGTGATCCGACAGGCCGTGTTCCCCAAGGCGGGAACCAGTTCGGTGGGCGTGGGACGCAGCTACGACCCGGTCCAGGGAAAAGTTCTCAACGCGCAACGGGCATTCGGCGTCTGGTTCGCCTCGGCCACGATGTGCAGCCCGGTCGA
The DNA here is from genome assembly GCF_054777735.1 of Myceligenerans cantabricum. Classification (NCBI taxonomy): domain Bacteria; kingdom Bacillati; phylum Actinomycetota; class Actinomycetes; order Micrococcales; family Promicromonosporaceae; genus Myceligenerans; species Myceligenerans cantabricum. The sequence goes on along the minus strand of NZ_BAAHAJ010000010.1, from coordinate 55,748 downwards.
CTGGCACCTGCTCCTGCCACGACAGCACGTCCCGGCAGCCGACCGGGGCCGCTACGGTCCGGACGGCGCCGTGGCCGAGAGTCTCGCGGAGACTGCCGTGCGCCTGTACGCCGCCACCACCACGGGTCTTCCCCGGCATCCGGTGATCATGGACGCTCGTGGGGTCGAGGCCGAGCTCCTCATCCACGAGCTGTGGGAGCGTGAGTTGCCGTTCCTGCTCCGGATCGACGACGCGCACCGGTTCCGACCCGAGCGCGACGCCCGTCCCGAGCCGGCGCACCTGCTGCTCGCCGCCCGAGACCACCTGCGGCGTCCCGTCACCGCATCACCGGCTCTGCGGCCGGAGACGACGGCCGCCGTCGCGGCCACCCTCCAGGTCCGGGCCGCGGGCGGGAGCCGTCCGGCACGGGCCTCCGGTCCTCTCATCCTGCTCGGGCTCGGACCCCTGGGTGGTCCCTGGCCGGCCAGCGTCTGGGTCACGAACCTGGCCGAGACCTCGCCCGCGGAACTCTATGGGTCGACCCTGCTCGCCGACAGCGTCGACGACGCGTTCATGGAGGCCTGCGTGACCTCCGGACTGCGTGACTTCGCCGGGCGGTCGTTCGGCGGGTGGCACCGGCACGTCACCCTCGCGTCGACCGCGCACACCATCACCACCCTGACCCGTCTCCGGCAGCCGCCCGGGCCTCCGCCGGCCCGGTGGCGGTAGGTCCGGACGCCGAGCCCCCAGTTCCCGGGCGGCGACCTCGTCCTCACGCCGTGGCCGAGCAGATCCGGGACCTGGGGTGCGGCAGCGGATCTCGCGGGCCCCCGCAGTCTTGATCGTGACCACGTGCGCAGACCTCGCACGACCAGCCAAGCGCAAGCCAGAGTCAGTCACTCGTGAGACGAAGATCCTCGGGGCTTCCTCCCGAATGGTGGACACGTCACGGTACTAACCAGCAACCAGCACTGTAGCGGCGATGTGAGCGTTCTCGAGATCGACAGGGGTGCGAGAGCCGGACCACAGACTGCGATCTCGGGGCAGCGGCTACTCGAAGGCCACCTCGGCGCTGTCGTCGATGCGGGTGTTCTCGCCGTTGCCGTGAATCACGTTCTCCACGAGGCGGAGGCCTTCTCCAGCGTCGACACGAATGCCTGCGGTGTTGGCGACCACGAGGTTTCGCGTGACCAGCACATCGGTGGGGATGCCCGCTGCATGACCGTTGTCGCCTGGGTCGACAGCCAGATGGATGCCCCAGAAGGTTTCCGCGTGATTGGCGAGCACGATGTTATGGCGTACCACCGTGCCCGGAGCGTTGCGAATCTCTATGCCGGACCGTACGTGCCCACCACGCCCCTTGGTGACGGTGTTGTGCTCAACCAGGGTGCCCGGCGTGCCGAGCATCAGCAGGATTCCTTCGCGGTTGTTCTTCAGCACGTTGCCGTGGACCCAGTTACCGTGGCCCGCGGCGTCATGCTGCGTGGCGGTTCCACCGGTGTTGCCGAGGGCGATCGCGGCTGCCTGGACATCCTTGATGGTGTTGTGGCGGATCTCGTTGAGGTACTCGTCCTCGCCGTGCAGATCGATAGCGTCGAGGACGCCACCGTCGATGGCGTTGTCGGCGATGAGGTTGTTGTGCGTCCAGTACTGCAGCAGGACGGCGTGACGCAGGTGCGTCCCCTCGAACAGGTTGCCGAGGACCGTGTTGTGCCGGGAATCGTCGGTGTAGGCGTACCGGTCCTTGCCCGCTGTGCCTTGGATGGCGATGCCGTATCCGTTGCCACCGCCGGCCACGCTCGTAGCGTCACGAAAGGTACTGTCGCGCACCGTGACGTCACGGCTCTTCTCGATGCGCACACCCATCTTCTGAAAGCGTTCGACGACGATGTCTTCGAGCCGAACCTGGAGACTGGCGCGAGAGCCGAGGTTCGCCACGACGACACCGTAGGCAGGGCCTCCCCCGGCGGTGGCATCCTGATGGTCGGTGGGCAGGGGGCCGTCGTACGCGGAACTCACGGTAAGATCACTGACCTGCACATCCTGGATGCCGTAGCCGCGCAGCACCTTGCCGGACTGCGTCTGGGGCGTCAGCGCCGACCTGAGGATGGTGCGCACCCCATCCCCACGCAGGTCGATCCCGGACCGCAGTGCCACGTTGGTCGTAGGGTCGGCGGGCTCCGTGGTGAGCAGGTCGTAGGTGCCGGCTGGGAGGTAGACCTCGTCTCCGGGCTGGGCGGCGTCGAGCGCGGCGCGGATCGCGGCCGCATCGTCCCCGCTGTCCGCAGCCGGGTCTGCACCGTGGTCACGCGCGTCCACGGTGCGGCCGGTGACCGCGCCGGGCTCGGCCGGACGGTACTGCGTGCCGTCGGACTCGACCAGCCCGGGCTCGGTCCAGGGCTCCGCGTCCGGATCCGGGGTCGGCAGCAGACCGGTGAGGTCATCAACCACGGCGCCCTGCGGGTTCGGCGGATAGACGCGAACCTCGGTGACGCTGTTCCAGCCCGACGCAGTGTTCCCGTAGCCCAGGTACCGCACGTACCGGGCCTGCGTACCTGTGGTGGCGTCACCGTCAAGAGTCACCGGCTCGAGGTTCGACGACACACCCGAACTGGCCTGGTCCATGGCGGCGAGGTTCCAGGTGGTCCCGTCGGTGGAGAGCTCGACGGTGAAGTGCGACTGTCGCTCGTCGCCCTTGTGCCACGCCACACCGAGATATCCGACCGAACGAGTCTCACCGAGGTCAAGCTGGAGCCACTGGGGCTCGTTCGGGTCAGCGGGGAGGGACGACCAGCGCGTAGCAGGGTCGTCGTCGATCGCGAACTCTGGCAGGTTGCCGTCGCTGCTCAGAGCACGGGCGGCGTGGACGGGCCAGTGTTGGGGCGCGTCGACGACATCGGACTGGACGAAGTAGGCCGACGCGGACGGGAGTGACAGCGCTACGACGGGGCCGCCGAGAAGACTGAGCAAGAGGGCTGTGGCGGACCCCACCGCCACACCTCGTGCAACGATTCGCCATTGGATCATGAAGGAACTGTCCCACTACAGTGCCGAAATGGCAAGAATCTAGATCGAACTGATGCATCGATACACCACATCACGCCGACGACGCTGCCGACGTGTCCGGTCAGCGGGTGACAGGTTCTACGCTGAAGAGCCGGGTGAGGTCGGCGTGCCGAGGAAGGACCTCCCAGTCGCCGTCGCCCGTGCAGGCGGAGGCGCCAACGGTGGTCGCGGTCACCAGGGCGGTCGGCACGTCATGGCCGGCCACGGCGTCGGCGAGGAACCAGCCACGAACAGGTCACCGGTACAGACCGTTTCACGGACGTCGACCGGTACACCCGCCGCTGAGAAGTCACCGTCCTCGCTCGCCGTGACAGCGCCGTCCGCACCGCGCTTGACGACGGCGATCTGGGCACCCGGCTCCCGCAGTTCTCGAGCGGCCGTCGGGACTCGCTCACCATCGGACACGACGGATCACGCTCCGTGCAGCGGTCCCTGCGCCGGGTACCGGTGCTGCCGCCCGAGACGATCCGCACCCTCCCCTTCGGCACCGGTCTCGTCCTGCTGCGCTCGACGCCGCCGATCCTGGCCCGCTTGCGGTCGTGGACCAAGCGTGAGGACGCCGACCGGCTCGCAGCAGGTCGAGCCGCGGCCGAGGTCAGGCTCGGCGGCGTTGGCGCCGATGATGAGGGGAACGCATGAACCGGCGCTGATCAGCCGGTATCGACTCCAGTCAGCCAGTGCGCTCGTCAGATCGGTCGTAGTGCCGTGGGCGCGGCAGTTGCGGCTGTCTGGCTGAGGGTGAAGGAGTAGGTGCCGTCATCGGTGGTTGTGGCTCCGAAGTCGATGGAGTAGTCACCCGGCGGGAGCGTCAGAGTTTTGCCGACTACGCCTGAGGCGACGATATCTCCGGTGGCGTGGTCGACGACCTGGTAGGGACATGGGATGCCGTGGTACTGGTATTGAAGCGTGGTCTCGCTGGTGAGGGTAAAGGTGTACTGGTCGATCGAGGCGATCGTCTCCAGGTTGCCGGCGCCTTCCTCGGGCACGCCGTTGGAGACGGTCGTTCCCAGTTCGTAGGCGAAGACCTGCGGAGCCGGGACCTCGAAGAAGCGGAAGGAGTAGGTGCCATCGTCGCCAGTGCCGAACTCCATGGTGTAGTCCCCTGCCGGGAGGGTGACCTGGTTGTGCGCCCCACCGCGGAAGGCGACCTGCCCATCGGCCTGGTCGATGATCTTGTAGCTGAACGGGAGCTGCGGGCTGATGTATTCGTACTGGAGTGTGGTCTCCTCGGTGAGGGTGAACGAGTACCGGTCGATGGAGGAGACAGTCTCGAGGTTCCCTGCTCCTGCGGCTGGGACGCCGTCGGAGACGGTGGTGCCGAGTTCGTAGGCGAAGGTTTGGGGTGCGGGGATCTCGAAGATCTGGAGGGTGTAGGTCAGCTTGAGCCCGGGTCCAAGCTGGATCACATAGTCGCCGGTGGTCAGCTCGATGCGCTGGTCGATGTTGGATTCGAGCACGACATCCCCGGTCTGTGCCTCGGTGATGACGTAGTCGGTCAGGAACGGGACGTCGATCTGGTATTCGCCCGCCGTGGTGACGCTGAAGTTGTATCGGTCGATCGACGCGACCGTTTCCAGATTCCCCGCGCCCTCGGCCGGGACGCCGTTGGACACCACAGTTCCGAGTTCGTAGTCGAAGGTCTGGGGCTCGGGCACATCGAAGAGGGTGAACCCGTAGGATCCGGCGTATCCGGTGGCCTCGAAGGCGTACTCGTCCGGTGGGAGGGTGAACTGCTGGTCGCCATACCCCTCGGCCATGACGTTTCCCGAACTGAGTGACATCAAGCGGTGGTCAGCGTATCCGGCGGTCCGGTCGTACTGGATCTTGGCGGGCTCGGTGAGGGTGAAGGTGAAGCGGTCAACAGATGCGATCGTCTCCAGCGTTCCTGCCCCTGGACCAGGATCGCCGTCCGTCACAGCGTTGCCGATGGCGTATACGAATGTCTCCGGTTCAGGTACTTCGAAGAGGGTGAATGAGTAGGTGCCCTGGTCGTTGCCGTGACCGACTTCGAAGGCGTAGTCGCCAGCCGGCAGGGTGAACTGCCGATCCCAGGTGCCCTCCATGACGACGTCGCCTGTGACGGCGTCGATGATGCGGTAGTCGAAGAGCTTGAAGACCTCCTGCTCGTACTGCAGCGTGGTCTCATCTGACAGCGTGAACTCGTAGCGGTCGACCGAGGCGCTCGTCTCCAGGTTTCCCGCTCCGGCCGCGGGTTGCCCGTCCGTGACGGTCTCGCCCACCGTGTAGGCGAACGTCTCTGGTGCCGGGACTGGGAACAGGTTGAAGGAGTAGGGGCCCTGCTCGTCACGCTGACCGATTTCCAGGGCGTAGGAGCCGGCTGGGAGCGTGAAGTCGCTGTCGGTGTAGCCATCGCCGACGGCGTCGCCCGTGGCGGTGTCGATGATCCGGTAGCTCATATACGAGCGGAGTCGCTCGTAGTGCAGTGAGGTCTCCTCGGTGAGGGTGAACGTGTACCGGTCGACCGAGGAGATAGTCTCCAGGTTCCCCGCCCCGGCTGCGGGCGCTCCGTCGGTGACGACGTCGCCCGGCGTGTAGGGGAACGACTGTGCTTCGGGCGCCGTGAACAAGTCGAAGCCGTAGCTCCCGGCGCGCGGTTCGCCGTAGGAGCGCCAGGGCGAGACACGCAGTTCGTACTGACCTGCGGACAGTTCTGCGGTCGTGGTCGAGGCGTAGCAGTGGCTCCGGTCGAAGACTTCCTGGCCGGTTGCGGTCTCGATGAGGGTGAAGCTGGCCGTCGCCGTGCACGCGTTCGGGGTGAAGGTCAGGCGGTCGCCCTCACCGACATCGAACACGTAGTGGTCAGCCCCTCCGGCTGAGGAGAACCCGCCCGGGGCCCCTGGTTCGACGCTCAGTGGGAGACCCGCAGTGGTGACGGCTGGTGCGGGCACATCGAGGGCGAAGTCGATGTTGTCCACCCCCACGGCCGTTCCCTGCACGCCTCGGAATCCGGCAGGCTCCATGTCGACCGACAGCGAGGACTGGGCGTGGGCGAGGTGAGCCGACGCGCGGAAGCTCGAGTACGACACCCCGTCGCCAGTCTCGCCTTCGGCCAGCGGCGTGAACGTCCACGCGGAGTCAGCGGGAACCACCGGTGTCCCGTTGTCAAGGTCAACCGCAGCGCTTTCCTGGCCATCGATCTCCAGAACGAGTGACTGCTCGTCCGTGTCTTGCGCGACCGGTCCCATCACATATAGGTCGAAGGCAATGTCCACACCGTCATGTCGTGGCACGCTCGATACGTGTGCCCGGTAGCCGGGAGTGTCGAACACCGGGCCCACGATCGTGGTGGAGCCGACCGTCATGTACGACCGTGCCGAGAAGTTCGAGCCGACAGCCGACTCGAAGGTCTCAGCAAGCAGTCCGTTCTCGAATGAGCGTTGAGACGGGGAATACGGAACGGTGGTCACCAGCGCCGAATCGGCCGCGAAGGACCCGTCCGCGGTCAGAATCACATCCAGGACGCACGCATCGAATGCTGGGCCGGGCAGCACCTCAGCGGCGGTGCAGGTATCGGTAGCCGCGTCGATCGCCGAGTCTGAGAAGTCTGACAGGTCAACGTACTGCTCCGGGAAATCCGGGTCCGCGACTGTATCGGGCGACTCACCCGGGCCGTAGCTGAACAGCGTCGTCTCATCGGTCACCCGCCACGAGTCTGCGAACGGACCATGCAGCGTCTCAGGGGAGGGATTTTCCCCCGCCGGCGTTCCATCGCCATAGACCAGGTCATCGGACGGGTCACCGTTGTTGTTTCCCAGCAGACCGTCCGTCTCCAGACCTTCCGAAGCGAAGACCCGCAGGTTTCGGCCCTTCATCTGCACGATCACGCCCTCGTTCTGGCCGGCGATTACGACGGAGTAGGTCGAGTCATCGCGCACGACCGCTGCCCCGCTGTCCAGTAGCAGAGTTCCGCCATCAGCCGAAAGGGAGACCTCCTGTCCATTGATGTGGACGGTGCCCGAGTCGATCTCGACGTGGTCGTCGGCGATCTCGAAGGCGATCGCGTCCAGCAAGGACACCGAGCCGCCCAGCGGCACATACCTCGCCTGGAAGTTGAGGCCGAGCTCGGGTACCTGCATCAGCTCGAACTCACCCACCGACATCAGGTCGTACGCTCTGCCGTCGAGGGTCACCGTGTGCGGGTCGCCCCAGATCGCCCATGCGCCCAAACCAAGCGCGGCAAGTGCAGCCGCGATCCCTGCAGCCACACCCACCGACATGGCTCCCCCCTCAGCGGCAACCGCCGCGCCCAGGAAGGCGACACAACCTCCCGCCGTACCGGCGCAGAAAGCAACGACGGCGAGGGCAACGACGACAAGCCCGGCGGCAACCGCCGCGCTCACCCAGATCGTTTCCTCATCCGGCACGGGAACAGGCGGGAGCTCGGGCCACGCCGGCAGGTCGTTCAGCTCAGGGTGCCCCTCAAGGAAGTGCTCCCAGAAGTCATCCTTCCCGTCGCCGTCCGCGTCGCGGCCCGGTGCAGGAACGATGCACCCGTCCGCACAGAACTGTGGGATCTCCTCCGGGATGCCTTCGGGCTCCTCAACCTCTTCGCCTCCCTCGTTGCCGCCATCGTCATCGTCGTCACAGTCCCTGACCTTCCGATCAGTCATTTTGAAGAGAAGGACCCCCGCCTGCCCGGGGTAGACGTCGTACCTGTCGATCACCTCGCGCGTCACCCCAGACGCAGCGCAGTCGCTCTCCAGGACCCTGAAAGAGTCCCGGTAGCCCGCCAGGTTCTTCGCAAGGAACGTGCGGTTGTTGGCGCCCCGCGGGAAGTCACGCTCATATCGTTGGACCTGGTCGTTCGCGTCCGCCTCAGCCGCCGCCTTCTTGACCTCGACGACCTCAAGTGGGCCGTTCGGGTCGTCCCGGTCGTAGACGACGACATCCGGTCGCCCGCCCATCGCCGCGCCAGCGGGTTTGGAGTACTTCACCTCCCACTGGATGTCCGGTGAAATCCCTCCGACCGTGGCCGGCTTCCCGTATACCCCGGCGTCGTTCAAGCGCTGGATGTACCTCGCCTGCGCGATCGCCTCATCCTGAGTCCCCGATCCCTTCTTGCACTCCGTCCGGCCGTACAGTGCATCCGGGAGGGCGGCCTTCGCGGAGTTGAAGCAAGTGGCCAAGAGCTGGCCCCTGCTGCGCCGCATCAGCTCAGCAACGCATCGCTTGCCGCTCACCGGCACGATCGACGCATCGTTCGGCGGGCAGTCCACCGCGGTGGCAGCCTCAGCAGAGGCGCCGTTGAGCATCCGGGAGATCGCAGCCTCCTCAGCCGACGTCAACCCGTCGTCGCGTTCGACCGCCGGGCTGACCTGAGCGGACGTGACCACCACGGCCACAGCAGCCAAGCCAGTGACAAACCCTCGCAGGGCAGGAACCAGACGCAAGACGATCTCCCGACATGTACGGCTTGCAGCGATTTGAGCAGACCGTAACAGTCACGCTAGACGCTGCGAAAGGATGAAATCGGGCATGCCGCGTCAGGCTGGACCCGTCCCACCAGATCAGGTTCGATGGGCCACATGGGCGTAGACGTGCACTGGGATTCCATCGATCGGGCCTGGAACGACGACCCTGTGGAGTTCTCCTTCGAGTTCCAGCCCTCCCCTGCGGGGCCCCGGCCGGCGAACCTTGACCCCTTCCTCGCCTGTTCAGATCTGATCGAGGAGCTCAACGACGAGGCCGAGGACCAGTGGGAGGACGACGCACCGTTTGTGGAGGACACCGCCGACACGCCGACAGGCGGCGTCATCGCCTTGATGAACACCGCCGGCGAAGGCGTAGAGATACGAACCTGGCTCACCCGATACGCTCAACGCCTGACCGATCAAGGATGGACCGGCCAGATTCGCGGAACCCACAACCCCCAGCCCCCAGCCTGGAGCAACCAGCCAGAGCAGATCGGGCACGCCCTAGGAGCCCTTCTCCGGCTCAACCCGCACCCCGGCAGCGGCACCTTCCCCTATGGAAGCGATGTAGCTGCCGAGGACCATGCCGCCCTGATCGACGTCGCGGACCTGGTCGACGCCCGCTCCCCCGCACCTCTTGCCTACATCGGCAGGGGCATATTCAGGTCGCCCGCCCCGCAAACACACCGCGGCGCCGCGTGGATCGATGCTGCCGCACGCGCCCCATTCACTAGCCTGACCTGGATCAACGAACTCACACTCTCCGTCGCCAGAGCGCGACTCACCCCGGGCGCCAGAGCGTCCATCACCCTCGCCTCAGCGACCGAACCCTGGCGAGCACGACTCGACGTCCTCACCCAGATCCTCACCCTGCTCGGCCCCCGCCTCGAATACGGCGTGACCCGCACCTGCCATCCGCTCTCAGGCCCGTCCGAGGCACCTCCAGCGGTCCGGTCCGGCGAGAACGTCTCGACCGAGGACCTGGACATCGCCCGCAACTACGTCCTGGACGCCGCCGGCATCCAGGTCCTGACCGGAACCCACCTGGCCAAGACCCGCGACCTGTCCGCGTGGACCCTCACCGATCTGGGGAACGACCGCCACTTGGTCCAGCACCCCGACCCGGAAGCCTGGTACGCCAACGAGCTCCCCGACCCCGGCGTCCAGGCCGCCGCACGACACGACTTCGGCGACCTCATCCTCACCGAGGAGACCTTCAAGGCGCTCCGCCCTCCGACAAGGCAGCAACCCCGATAGTGGCAGCTGAGCAGGACCGGTCGAGCAGAAGGTAGCGATCGGTCGCTGATGCCGACGCAGGAGTCACACCTGACGTGTAGGAGCGCTGGCCTACAGCCGGTGCGTGACCGTCAGGAGTGTCGCGATGGCCCTCGCCCCCACGGCTGCGGCCGGTCGTCTGACCTGCGGTCGTTGGCTGCACAGGCCTGCAGATGGCGTCGTCCGCGTCTGCGGCTGCTGCGATGTCAACGCGAACTACATCGTTCGACGGACCAACAAGCTTGCCTTCCGCCATCGGTCCGACAACGGCACGCCCCGAAGCGGGCCAATCGTCCTCAGATGCGTCCTGCCCTGCGCCGCCCGCGCCGCCGAGACGGCGTGAACGGGGCCGTCATGGACGAGAACCTGTCCCCACGCCACGACTCCGAGGCGGAAGCATCGGGCTGATCCGACGCCAGCGCCCCGGATGCCGAGAGCCTTCTGGACGCCTACCTGGCGAATGCTTTCGCGCACCCTGGTGACGTAGCAGCCCTGCACGACGACGGCGACGAGGATTTCGACGACGTCGGGAACGCCCCCATTGTCATCGTCGCAGTTCTCCCCGGCGGCGCGGGCGGCCGCCCTCACCTCGCAGGTGTACTCGCGACGCCCAGCGCAGGTCACTGGAGTCCCCGTGGGCCGCAGCCCTGCCGACCATTCGCCGCCCCATCGTCGCGGGTCTCGGCTGCACGGCGCAGGCGCCGCTCGGCCAGTTCGTCCTGGAACACTGTCCCGATCTTCTCGGCGAGCGCGTGCCGTCGCTCCTCGTCCCCGACGTGCTGGTAGTGCAGCACGATCGTCGGGTTGGCATGCCCAGCGATCGCCAACAGTTCCGCGACCGTCGCCCCGGTACGCGCGGCCCACGTCAAGGCCGTATGCCGCAGGTCATGAATGTGCAGGCCGTCCAGCCCGACCTGCTCACGAACGACCTGCCAGTTCCGCTCCACCACCGACGCATGCAGCGCCCCGCTACGCTTCGCAGGGAACACCATCCCGTCCTCCCCACGCCCGGCGAACTTGGTCAAGTGCTCCCTCAGGATCGGCACCACGAACGACGGGATCGGCACATCTCGGACCGACTTCTTCGTCTTCGGCTCGCCGATCTCGTTGTACCGCCCCGCCTATTTGTTGTTGGCCGCGGTGCCTCGCACCTTCACCACCGCCCGGGCCGGATCGGACAGGTCGAGGTGGCGACGGCGCAACGCGCGCAGCTCCCCGTTGCGCAGTCCCGTGGTCACCGCCAGCGGGACCATCGCCTGCAGATAGTCGGGCAGCAGTTCCGTCAGGCGCCACATCTGCTCCGGCGTGAGCACCACCGGCTCGTGGATCGCCTCGTACTGCAGCCCCCGCTTCACCTTCGCCGGTGACGCGTCCAGCAGCTCGTGTTCGACTGCGTCGTTCAAGATGGAGGACAGCACCTGATAAGCCGAGAACAGGACTCCCCGCCCGTCGTTGTTGCCCTTGTACCCGTTCGCCTTCCGGACCTTCGCCTCAGCATCCGCTGTCGCCGCCAGGCGCGTGTACCAGTTCGCCACGTCCAACCGGGTCAGCTCCGCCAGCGGGATGTGGCCCAACTCCGGCAGGATCCGCTTCTCCAGCGACCGCTTGTACCGAGTTCGTCGACGGCCGCAGCTTCTTGTTCGCCACCGACCGCTCGGCCCACGCCGCCAGCGTGATCGCCCGCCGCTCCGCCCGCCGCGCCTCGCGCTCCCGCACCTTCGGCGGCTTCCACTCGCCCCGATCGATGAGGATGCGCTCATCGTTGAGCCACGCCTCGGCCGCCATCTTGTCGCCGAACGACCGACCGTGCTTCTCCGTGTCCGGGCCGACATACCGAGCCCGCCAGCTCGTGATCGCGCCGGTCACAGCACTCTTGCGCGACTCCAGCAGGCCGAACGTACGACGGGGGTTCTTGCTGGCCATCGGTGGGTCCTCTCCGCCCACCAAGGTGTCCCCGCCACGCCACCGTCCCCCGTGGGACTTCGAGACACCCACACATGGCCGGGAAACGCCCCGCCACCTGCGGGAGCATCCCCGATCCCGTGGGACTCCAGTGGGACTTCGGATGGCCCCAAGAGGCCACCCGAGTCCACTCCGGTCCCGCAGGACCAACAGAGAACCAGCAGGTCAGACGGCATCCCCCCAGCTCAGGAACCTACCGCCCGACCCCACCACCTCTCAGACGTTGAACCCCAACATCCGCAGCTGCTCTTTCCCCTCGTCCGTGATCTTCTCCGGACCCCACGGCGGCATCCACACCCAGTTGATGCGGTGGCCGGTCACGATGCCCTCCAGGGCCTGCGCGGACTGGTCCTCGATCACGTCGGTGAGCGGGCAGGCCGCGGACGTGAGGGTCATGTCGATGTTGGCGAAGCTGTTCTGGTCGAGCTGGACGCCGTAGATGAGGCCCAGGTCGACGACGTTGATCCCCAGCTCCGGGTCGATGACGTCGCGCAGCGCCTCCTCGACGTCGGCGACGTTCACGGGCGCGCCGCCCGCGGCCGGTGCCGCCTCGGTCTCCGGAGCCTGCTGCTCGACGTCGGTCGTGGTTCCCTCGGTCATGTCTGTCACCTCAGTCGTTGGTGGCCGACGCGCCGCTGCGCACCAGCGAGTCCTTGAGCGCTGCCCAGCCGAGCAGCGCGCACTTGATCCGGGCGGGGTACTTCGACACCCCGGTGAAGGCGGTGGCGTCGCCGAGGTCGTCCTCGGCGGTCTCGTCGCCGAGCCCCTTGCCGCGGGAGCCCATCAGGTCGTGGAACAGCGCGTCGAGGCGCGTGACCTCGTCCAGCGGCTGGTCGCTGACCAGGTCCGTCATCACGGACACGGATGCCTGCGAGATGGAGCAGCCCTGTCCCTCCCAGGAGACGCCGGCCACGCGCGCGGGCACGCCGTCGGCCCCGGGCACGACGTCGACCCGGAGGGTGACCTCGTCCCCGCAGGTGGGGTTCACCTGGTGCGACTCCCCGTGCAGGTGGTCGCCGCCGACGGCGACGAGCCCCCGGCCCACGGGATGCTTCGCGTGGTCCAGGATCACCTGTTGGTACATCTGCTCGAGCGAGCTCACGCCTGCCCCTTTCCGAAGTTCTCGTCCACCGTAGCGCGCGGCCCGGTCGTCATTCCGCTCCGAAGAACGCGCGGACCCCCGCCAACGCTTCCCGGAACGCCTCGACCTCGTCGAGCGTGGTGTACACCGACGCCGAGGCGCGCGCCGTGGCGGCGATCCCGAACCGGCGGTGCAGCGGCTGCGCGCAGTGGTGCCCGACCCGCACGGCGATGCCGGCGTCGTCCAGCACCTGCCCGACGTCGTGCGCGTGCACGCCGTCCACCACGAACGACACGGCCGCGACACGGTCCGGCAGCCCCGCCTCCGGGCCCGCGGAGTCTCCGAGCAGCCCGACCGACGCCGGGCCGACCACCCGCACGCCCGCCAGGTCCGCGATCTTCAGCAGCTCCGTGGCCAGCTCGGCCTCGTGCGCGGCGACCGCGTCCATGCCGAGCTCGCGCAGGTAGTCCGCGGCGGCGCCGAAGCCGACGGCCTGCGCCACCATCTGCGTGCCGGCCTCGAACTTCAGCGGCGGCGGGGCGAACGTCGTGGCCTCCATGGTCACGACCTCCACCATGGACCCGCCCGTCGTCACGGGCGGCAGCGCCTCCAGCAGCTCGTGCCGCCCGTACAGCGCGCCCACGCCCGTGGGCCCGAGCGTCTTGTGCGCGGAGAAGACCGCGAAGTCGACGTCGAGCGCGTGGAGGTCGACCGGCCGGTGCGGCACCGACTGACAGGCGTCCAGCACCGTCAGCGCGCCCACCGCGCGCGCGGCCGCCACGATCCGGGCGACCGGTGTCACGGCGCCGGTCACGTTGGACACGTGGGCGAAGGCCACCACCTTGGTGCGCTCGTTGACGAGCCCGTCAAGGCCGCTCAGGTCGAGGCGGCCGTCCTCCCCCACCGGGATCCAGCGGAGCGTGGCGCCCGTGCGGGCGCTGAGCTCCTGCCACGGCACGAGGTTCGAGTGGTGCTCGGCCTCGGTCACGAGGATCTCGTCGCCCGGGCCGAGCCGGAACCGCTCGGCCGCGGGACCCCCGCGCCCGAGCGTGGCGTGCTGCATGCCCGTGGCCACGAGGTTGATCCCCATCGTGGCGCCGGGCGTCCACACGATCTCGTCGGCGCGGACCCCCACCAGGGCCGCGACCTGCTCGCGCGCGTGCTCGAACGCCTCGGTGGCCTCTTCCGCGAGCGCGTGGGCGCCGCGGTGCACGGCAGCGTTGCGCTGCTCGTAGAAGTCGACCTCGGTGTCCAGCACCACCTGCGGTTTCTGGGAGGTGGCCGCCGAGTCGAGATAGACCAGCGGCCTCCCGTCCCGCACGGTCCGCCCGAGCAGCGGAAAGTCCGCCCGGACGGCGATCAGCTCGGCGGGCGTGAAGGTGCGCCCGACCCCAACTTCAGTGCTGCTCATGACCTCTCCTCGACACCGCTGGTCTCCCGGCGGGATCCCCGCCGACTGGTGCGGTCGGTCCTTCTGTGGGTGATCGGCAGTTTGAACTGCCGATCACCCACAGAAGGACCGACCGCGACGTCGTCCGGCCGCCGTCAGACGGAAGCCGGGGCCGCCGCGCCGACGTACTTGTCGTAGCCCTCTTCCTCCAGGCGGTCCGCGAGCTCCGGGCCGCCCTCCTCGGCGATGCGGCCGTCGACGAAGACGTGCACGAAGTCCGGCTTGATGTAGCGCAGGATGCGCGTGTAGTGCGTGATGAGCAGCACGCCGATGTCCGTGTTGTCCTTGGCGCGGTTCACGCCCTCGGACACGATGCGCAGCGCGTCGACGTCGAGACCGGAGTCGGTCTCGTCGAGGATCGCGAAGTGCGGCTTGAAGAGCTCCATCTGCAGGATCTCGTGGCGCTTCTTCTCGCCGCCGGAGAAGCCCTCGTTCACGGAGCGCTCGGCGAAGGCGGAGTCGATGCGCAGGTTGCCCATCGCGTCCTTGACCTCCTTGCCCCAGGTGCGGAGCTTGGGGGCCTCGCCGTCGATGGCGGTCTTGGCGGTGCGCAGGAAGTTCGCCACGGACACGCCCGGCACCTCGACCGGGTACTGCATGGCGAGGAACAGGCCGGCGCGGGCGCGCTCGTCGACGCTCATGGCGAGGACGTCCTCACCGTCCAGCGTGACGGTGCCGGAGGTCACCCGGTACTTCGGGTGGCCGGCGATCGCGGAGGCGAGCGTGGACTTGCCGGAGCCGTTGGGGCCCATGATGGCGTGGGTCTGGCCGGACTCGATGGTCAGGTCGACGCCCCGCAGGATGGGCTTGGGGCCTTCCTTGGTCTCGACGCTGACGTGCAGGTCGCGGATCTCGAGGGTGGACATCTGTGTTCTCCAGGTTCTGACGGAAGCTTGTGTGCTGACGGCGGCGGTCGCAGCGGGGGCTGCGGGCCGCGATGCGCTCTTGCCGGTGCTCGCGCGGCGGTTCAGGCCGGTGTCTTCTGCTCGTCGATGTCGACGAGCACCTTGTCGCCCTCGACGTTCACGGGGTAGACGGGCACCGGGCGGATGGCGGGCAGCTGGACGGGCTGGCCGGTGCGCGCGTCGAACTGCGAGCCGTGCAGCCAGCACTCGACGAGGCAGCCCTCGACCTCGCCGTCGGACAGCGACACCTGCCCGTGGGAGCAGATGTCGCTGAGGGCGTGGTAGTCGCCGTCGGCGTCCCGGACGAGGGCGACGGGGACAGGCGCCCCGTCGACGCCGTCGAGTTCGACGAGCATGGCCTCCTCGGGGGCCAGGTCGTCGGTGAGGCACGCGGTCTGGAAGGTCACCGGCGGATCACTCCACCTCTGCGGCGCCTGCCGCCTCGCCCGTGATGACGCTCATGGACTTCTCGAGCTCGGACTCGATGGAGGCGATGAGGCGCTCCTCGACGGACTCGACGCCGATCTCCTGGATGAGCTCGGCGAAGAAGCCGCGCACCACGAGGCGGCGCGCGTCGGTCTCGGGGATGCCGCGAGCCATCAGGTAGAAGAGCTGCTCGTCGTCGAACCGGCCGGTCGCGGACGCGTGGCCCGCGCCGTCGATCTCGCCGGTCTCGATCTCGAGGTTCGGCACGGAGTCCGCCCGCGCCCCGTCGCTGAGGACGAGGTTGCGGTTGAGCTCGTACGTGTCGGTGCCCTCGGCCTCGGCACGGATGAGCACGTCGCCCACCCACACGGCGTGCGCGCCCTCGCCCTGCAGCGCGCCCTTGTAGGTGACGCGGGACTTGCAGCGCGGGACCGCGTGGTCCACGAAGAGCCGGTGCTCCTGGTGCTGGTCGGCGTCGGCGAAGTACAGGCCGACCATCTCGACCTCGCCGCCCTCGCCCGTGAACTCGGCGTCAGGGGTGACGCGCACGACGTCGCCGCCGAACGTCACCACGACGTGCTTGAGCTTCGCGTCGCGGCCGATGCGGGCCCGGTGGCTGGAGGTGTGCACGGCGCCGTCGGCCCAGTCCTGGACGGAGACGACGGTGAGCTGCGCGCCGTCGGCGACGTCGATCTCGACCGTCTGGTTGAGCGTGGCGACGCCGGCGTGGTCGATGACGACGACGGCCTCGGCGTGGTGCTCGGCACGGACCAGCACGTGGGCGGCAGAGGCGGTGCCCGCTCCGGTGCCGTCGAACCGGACGGAGGTGACGTCGGAGGCGACGGCCTCGGCCGGCACGGTCACGACGGTGGCCTGCTCGAACGCGGTCCAGGCGGTGACGCCGGTGCGGTCGCCGGGCTTGCCGGCGCGCCCGAGGCGGGCGTCGTCGCGCCCGACGGTCTCGGTCTTCACCTCGGGAGCGGCGTCCACGGTCACCCGCACGCCGGAGCCGTCCGCGCCGGCGGTCGCGAGACCGCCGTCGAACAGCGGCTGGATGCGGGCGACCGGAGAGAAGCGCCACTCCTCCTCGCGCCCGGTGGGCACGGGGATGTCGTCCGGGGAGAACGAGGTGAGGCGCTCGGCGCGGGAGCCCTGGGGCTTGGCGCCGAGGCCGTGGGCATGGGCGCCGTCGGCCACCGCGCGGGAGTGGTCCGTGGTCAGATCAGTGGTAGCAGTCATGTCAGCCGACGGAACCTTCCATCTGGAGCTCGATGAGGCGGTTGAGCTCGAGCGCGTACTCCATGGGCAGCTCGCGCGCGATGGGCTCGACGAACCCGCGCACGATCATCGCCATGGCCTCGGTCTCGTCCATGCCCCGGGACATCAGGTAGAACAGCTGGTCCTCGCTCACGCGGGACACGGTGGCCTCGTGGCCCATGGACACGTCGTCCTCGCGCACGTCCACGTAGGGGTACGTGTCGCTGCGGGAGATCTGGTCCACCAGCAGCGCGTCGCACAGCACGTTGGACGCGCTGGCGCTGGCACCCTCCAGGACCTGCACGAGGCCGCGGTAGGACGTGCGACCGCCGCCGCGCGCCACGGACTTGGACACGATGGACGACGACGTGTGCGGCGCGGCGTGCACCATCTTCGCGCCGGCGTCCTGGTGCTGGCCCTCGCCCGCGAAGGCGATGGACAGCGTCTCGCCGCGGGCGTGCTCGCCCAGCAGGTAGATCGCCGGGTACTTCATGGTGACCTTGGAGCCGATGTTGCCGTCGACCCACTCCATCTGGGCGCCCTCGGCGGCCGTGGCGCGCTTGGTGACCAGGTTGTACACGTTGTTCGACCAGTTCTGGATCGTCGTGTAGCGCACACGGGCGTTCTTCTTCACGACGATCTCGACGACGGCCGAGTGCAGCGAGTCGGACTGGTAGATCGGCGCGGTGCAGCCCTCGACGTAGTGCACGTAGGAGCCCTCGTCCGCGATGATCAGCGTCCGCTCGAACTGGCCCATGTTCTCCGTGTTGATGCGGAAGTAGGCCTGCAGCGGGATCTCGACGTGCACGCCCGGCGGCACGTAGACGAACGAGCCGCCCGACCACACGGCCGAGTTCAGCGCGGAGAACTTGTTGTCACCGGCGGGGATGACGGTGCCGAAGTACTCCTGGAAGAGCTCCGGGTAGTCCCGCAGACCCGTGTCGGTGTCGACGAAGATGACGCCCTGCTGCTCCAGGTCCTCGCGGATCTGGTGGTACACGACCTCGGACTCGTACTGTGCGGCGACCCCGGCCACGAGGCGCTGCTTCTCCGCCTCCGGGATGCCGAGCTTGTCGTAGGTCTGCTTGATGTCGTCGGGCAGGTCCTCCCAGGAGGTGGCCTGCTTCTCCGTGGAGCGCACGAAGTACTTGATCGCGTCGAAGTCGATGCCCGACAGGTCCGAGCCCCACGACGGCATCGGCTTCTTGTCGAACAGGCGCAGCGCCTTCAGGCGCTGCTTGAGCATCCACTCGGGCTCCTTCTTCAGCGCCGAGATGTTGCGGACGACGTCCTCGTTCAGGCCACGCCTCGCGGCCTCGCCGGCCGCGTCGCTGTCGCGCCAGCCGTACTCGTAGCCGCCGATCGAGGCGATGATCTCCTCGTCGGTGCGCTGATCCTGTGTCGGTGCACTCATCGTGTTCCTTCGGTGGTGGGGATCGCTGGCAGGGGGATGTTCGTGGTGCAGGCGTGCGCTCCGCCCGCGATGGTCGCCAGGCGCTGCACGTGCGTCCCGAGCAGCTCGGTGAACGCGCGCGCCTCGGCCTCGCACAGCTCGCCGTGCTCCTCCGCCAGGTGCTGCACGGGACAGTGCCCCTGGCAGAGCTGGACGGCGGGCACGACACCGCCGACCGCGGCCGCGGTGGGGTCGTCCGCGCCGGGGACGTCCCCGGACAGTGTCGCCGCTGCGGGCACGGGCCGCACGGAGGCGGCGTATCCGTCCTCGCTCAGCAGCGCCGCGAGCCGGGCCGCCCGTCCGGCGACGCCGGACCGGCCGCCGTCGGTGGCGCCGGCCTCGGCGGCGTCGAGCCGCTGGGCGTACCGGCGCACGACGGCGTCGTAGCGCTCGCGCGCGAAGGCCGCCACGGCGGCGTCACCGCCCTGGGCACGCAGGTGGCGTAGCAGGTCGGCGGCGATCTCGTGGTAGCCGCCGGCCAGCTCGGACTGCCCGCCGTGGGTGACGACGTAGTGCCGCGCGGGCCGGCCACGACGTGCCGGGCCGGGCTGGCCCTCGTGGACCTCGATGCGCCCCTCCTCCTCCAGGAGGGTGAGGTGGCGGCGCACCGCCGGGGCGGTGAGCCCGAGGGCGGAGGCCAGGTGCGCGGCGGTGACGGGTCCGTCGGAGGCGACGAGCTGGAGCACGTGGCGCCGGGTGGTCCCGTCCGTCTCGTGCGGGTGCCCGGGGTGCGCGGCCGGCGTGGGCCGCACGGCGGCGGGTCGCCGCCCGACGGCGGGCGCGGGTACCTGTGTGGTCATGTCACCTCCCGGGTGGTCAGGCCGACTGTCGTGCCGGCTCCCGGCAACGTGGCCGGTGCGGTGCGCGGGTGGTGGGGCCTTTCGGTACCCCGGTCCAGCTCGTCGCAACGCTTTAGGGAACATCCTTGTTCCCTAAATGGCGCTTGGCAAGGAAGGTGAACCTCAGAAGGGTCCGGATCGAGGCGAAGATCACATCAACCGCCGGACGCCGGCGGCCCCGGGGGCACGTCCTAGGATGGCCCGGTGACCGTCTCCCCGCCCGCGCCCGGTGGCCACGCCGCCGTCGAGGTCCGTGGCCTCGTCAAACGGTACGCAGGGCGGGCCGTGGTCGAGCACCTCGACCTGACGGCGCACGCCGGCGCCGTCACCGCCGTGCTCGGCCCCAACGGGGCCGGCAAGACCACCACCGTCGAGTGCTGCGAGGGGCTGCGCGCGCCCGACGGCGGCACGGTGCGCGTCCTCGGCCTCGACCCGACCGCCGACGCCACCGCCCTGCGGCCCCGGGTGGGCGTCATGCTGCAGGACGGCGGGCTGCCCTCCGGGGCGCGCGCCGGCGAGGTGCTGCGGCACGTCGCCGCGATGTACGCCGCCCCGCGCGACATCGGCGAGCTGTCCGCGCGCCTCGGCATCGGCAGCTTCGCCCGCACCGGGGTGCGGCGGCTGTCCGGCGGCCAGCGGCAGCGGCTCGCGCTGGCGTGCGCCGTGGTCGGGCGCGGCCAGGTGGTGTTCCTCGACGAGCCCAGCGCGGGCATGGACCCGCAGTCCCGCCGCGCCGTGTGGGACCTGGTCCGGGAGCTGCGCGCGGACGGCGTCGCCGTCGTCCTGACCACCCACCTCATGGACGAGGCGGCCGACCTCGCCGACCAGGTCCACGTCGTCGACCACGGCCGCGTCATCGCCGCCGGGACCGTCCCGGAGCTCCTCGCGCACGACGACCCGCACGGTCCGACGACGGCCGCCCGGGTGCGCGTCGAGGCCCGGCCAGGGCTCGACGCGGACGGGCTGGCCAAGACGCTCGACATGGTGAGCGAGTCCTCCGGCCGACCGGTGGGCGAGACCGCGGGCCCCGCGAGCCCGGCCGCCGCCCCGGCGGCCGGACCGGCCGGGGCCCGCTGGCGCGTCGCCGAGAGCGAGCCCGGCGTCTACGTGGCGGACGGGCCCGTGGACCCTGCCGCGCTCGCCGCCGTCACCGCCTGGCTGGCCGACGCCGGCGCGCTCGCCCGGTCCGTCACGACCGGCGGGCGCACCCTGGAGGACGTGTTCCTCGACCTGACCGGAAGGCACCTGCGGTGAACGACACCCCCCGCCCGGCCGGAACCGCACGGACCTCGACCGCCACCACCCGACCCGCTGCCGCGCCGCAGGCACGACGCGTGCTGGCGCAGGCCGCGTTCGAGGCCCGGACGCTGCTGCGCAACGGCGAGCAGCTGCTCGTGTCGCTGATCCTGCCGGTGCTCGTCCTCGTCGGGATGGCCACGGCGCCGTTCATCGGCATCGCCACCGCCGACGTGACCCGCATCGACTTCGCCACCCCGGGGGTGCTGGCGCTCGCCGTCGTGTCGAGCGCGTTCACGTCGCAGGCCATCGCCACGGCCTTCGACCGGCGCAACGGCGTGCTGCGCCTGCTGGCCACCACGCCGCTCGGGCGGGGCGGGCTGCTCGCGGGCAAGGCGCTGGCCGTGCTCGCGGTGCTCGGCGTGCAGGTGGTGGTGCTGAGCGTGGTGGCGGTCATGCTCGGCTGGTCGCCCCACCCCGCGGGGATCGTCCCGGCGGGGCTCGCCCTGCTGCTCGGGTGCGCGTGCTTCACGGCGCTGGCGATGCTGCTGGCCGGGACCGTGCGCGCCGAGGGCGTGCTGGCGGTGGCCAACCTCGTGTGGATCCTGCTCGTGGTGGGCGGCGGGCTCGTCGTCCCGCCGGACCGGCTCGGGCCGCTCGGCCCGCTCGCCGCGGTGCTGCCGTCCGGCGCGCTGGGCGAGGCGGTGCGTGGTGCGCTGCTCGACGGCGGCCTGCCGGGTGGCCCGCTGCTCGTGCTGGCCGGCTGGACCGTGGCGGCCTCGCTCGCCACGGCGCGCTGGTTCCGCTGGAACTGACCGCACGGCACGCCGTCGGCGACGACCGCACAGGGCCGGTTCCACCGAGCCGACGGACAGATCTTTTTTCATCCCATACGCGGCCGTTATGACCTATTTGTAAACGGGCAATCCCGCCATAGCCCTACGATTTCCCTTGATGTAAACCTATGCTTCTT
The DNA here is from genome assembly GCF_054777735.1 of Myceligenerans cantabricum. Taxonomy (NCBI): domain Bacteria; kingdom Bacillati; phylum Actinomycetota; class Actinomycetes; order Micrococcales; family Promicromonosporaceae; genus Myceligenerans; species Myceligenerans cantabricum. Next base: position 34,413 of record NZ_BAAHAJ010000010.1, on the reverse strand, counting down.
TTGACCGATGCGGGACCTCACGGCACCGCATACCGATTCCGGAGAACCCGGACACCGGGAGGCATACCATGAAGCGCGTCACCCCACACGACGTCAGCTCGCACCGCACCGCCCGCGCGAGACGATGGGCCGCCACCGCGGCCGGGCTCGCCGTCGTCGCCGCACCGGCGCTGGCCGCACCCAGCATCGCGAGTGCGGCAGCGCCCGTGAACGACAAGTCGCAGATCATCGCGGCCGACTCCCCCGACGCGATCGACGGCGAGTACATCGTGGTGCTCGACGAGTCCGAGGTCGGGACCCAGCAGGTCACCGGCAAGGCCCACGGCCTGGTCAAGAAGTACGGCGGCGAGGTCAAGAACTCGTACAAGACCGCGGTCCGCGGGTTCAGCGCGAAGCTGTCGCCCGGCCAGGCGAACAAGCTGAGCCAGGACCCGGCCGTCGCGTACGTCGAGCAGAACCAGGAGGTGCACGCCACCGGCACGCAGGCGCCGACCCCGTCCTGGGGCCTGGACCGCGTCGACCAGCGCGACCTCCCGCTGGACGACTCGTACACCTACCCGAACACCGGCTCGGGCGTCACGGCGTACATCATCGACACCGGCATCCTCACCACCCACCAGGACTTCGGCGGCCGCGCGACGCACGGCACCGACACGGTGGACGGCGACGGCGACGCCACCGACTGCGCCGGGCACGGCACCCACGTGGCGGGCACCGTCGGCGGGTCCTCCTACGGCGTGGCCAAGGACGTCGACCTCGTCGCGGTCCGGGTGCTCAACTGCTCCGGCTCCGGCACCTACGACGGCGTCATCGCCGGCATCGACTGGGTCACCTCCGACCACGGGGCGGGCGAGCCCGCGGTGGCGAACATGTCGCTGGGCGGCGGCTTCTCCCAGGCCGTGAACGATGCCGTGGCCACCTCCATCGCGGACGGCGTCACCTACGCGCTGGCCGCGGGCAACGACTACGGGGCCAACGCGTGCAACACCTCCCCCGCCTCGACACCGGAGGCGATCACCGTCGGCGCCACCCAGAACAACGACGCCCGCGCGTCGTACTCGAACATCGGGACCTGCCTGGACCTCTTCGCGCCGGGCACGAACATCACGTCGGCCTGGTACACGTCGTCCTCCGCGACGAACACGATCTCCGGCACCTCGATGGCGACGCCGCACGTCGCCGGCGCGGCGGCCCTCGTCGCGGCGGCCAACCCGGGGTACACGCCCCAGCAGGTCCGCGACCAGCTCGTCGCGGACGCCACCACCGGCGCCGTCTCGAACCCGGGCTCCGGGTCGCCCGACGCCCTGCTCTACGTCGGCGACGACCCCAACACGCCGCCCGACCCGGACCCCGAGCCGGAGCCCGGCTGCTCCGGGAGCAACGCCGACGACGTCGCCATCAACGACAACTCCACCTCCGAGTCGTCGATCGCCATCGCGGACTGCACGGCCCCGAGCGGCACGGCCACGGTCGACGTCGACATCGTCCACACCTGGGTCGGTGACCTCACGGTCTCGCTCGTCTCCCCCGACGGCACCGTCTACACCCTGCGAGAGCGGTCCGGCGGCAGCGCGAACGACATCGACGAGACCTACACGGCCGACGTGAGCGGCGAGGCGCCGGACGGCACCTGGGCGCTGCGCGTGCAGGACTCGGCGTCGCTGGACACCGGCTACATCGACGCCTGGAGCCTCGCGCTCTGACGTCGCGGCGCCGGGTGGCGCACCAGGACGCGCCGCGCGCCGGTGACGTCCCGCGCCCCCACCCGGCGTGACCAGCACCACGTACGACGGCGGTCGTCCGCAACCCGGGCGGCCGCCGTCGGGCACTACCGTGGTGGCGTGAACGCGCCCGACACGCTGGACACCCCCGCCGAGACGCCGGACGGCCCCGCCGCGCGAGGCGCGGGCCTCCTGGCCCGCCTGCGCCGCTGGACCCCCGCGATCCTGGTCGCGAACGTCGTCGGCCAGATCGGCATCATCGTCACCGGCGGCGCGGTCCGCCTCACCGAGTCGGGCCTGGGGTGCTCCACCTGGCCCGAGTGCGAGCCGGGGCAGTTCACCCCGGCGTTCCACGAGGCCACCACCCTGCACCCGTACATCGAGTTCGGGAACCGCACCCTGACCGGGGTGCTCGGGATCATCGCGCTGGCCGTGTTCCTGGTCATGATCTCCGACACCTCCCGGACGCGGGGCTACCGGCTGCTCGGGCTGGTCCCCGGGCTCGGCGTCATCGCGCAGGCCGTCATCGGCGGCGTGGTCGTGCTGCTGGACCTGCACCCCGGCTGGGTGTCCCTGCACTTCGGGGTGTCCGCCGTGCTGGTGGCCCTCTCGCTGTACCTGCTGCACCGCAGCGGCGAGGGAGACGGCACGCCACGCGTCGTCGTCCCGCCCGCCGCGCGCGCCCTGGCCGGGGTGCTGGGCGTGCTGACGGCCGTCGTCGTCGTGCTGGGCGTGCTGACCACGGGGGCCGGGCCGCACTCCGGGGACGCCGAGGTCGGGTACCGGCTGGCGCTCGACCCCGCCGTGATGTCGCAGTGGCACGCGGCCGCCGTGTGGGCGTTCCTGCTGGTGCTGGCCGGGTACCTGGTGGTGCTGCACCGCACCCCCGCGAGCGCCGACGGGACGGTCGGTGCGGCGCGCCGGGGGGCCTGGCTGCTGGTCGGCATCACGCTGGCGCAGGGCGCGGTCGGTTACGTGCAGTACGCCTCGGGCCTGCCCATCCTGCTGGTCGGTCTGCACATGCTGGGCGCGGGCCTGCTCGTCGCGGGGGCGGCGCGGGTCGTGCTCACGACGCGGGTCCGCTGACGCCTCCGTGCCGGGGCGGGGGCCGGATGCGGTCCCGGGGCGCGCGCCGCCCGGTTTTCCGTCCGGGATGTCCGGGTCCGCTGTAGGGTGGGAAGGACCTTGCGGGAGACAGAACCACATGCGCGGAGCACGATGACGGACACGGCCGGTCCCACCACCCCCGAGACACCCGGTGGGGGGCGTGGCGACGAGCGCCTGGCCCGTGCCGAGGAGCTCACGCAGCTCGGCCAGGACGCCGGGCCGACGCCGCAGGACTCCGGCGCGGGCGGCAGCCCCGGCCCCCGCAGCAGCTACTGGCCGGTGGTCACGGTCGTGCTCCTCTTCGCGGCGGCATGGACTCCCGTCCTGCTGACGCTGCTGCGGACCGGGATCGACCCGGACCCGTTCGCCTTCCACACGAACAACGTGTTCTGGGTGCTCACCACGGTCGGCTCGGGCGCGACGCTGACGCTCGCCGTCGCCGCGGCGGGCCTGCCCGCACGAGCCGGTGGCGCGACGGCGCTCCGGGTCGCCGCGACCGTGGTGGTCGGCGCACAGCTCGTCGTGCTCGCCGTCATCGCGGTCATCCAGATCGTCAAGGACGCCCGCGCCTCGGTGATGACCGAGACCGTCGTCACGATCGTCGCGGTCGTGCTGGCGGGCGTCGCCGTCGTCCTCGCGGTGGGGAGCGCACGGTCGGCCCGCCGTACGGACGCGGCCGGCGGCGGCTCCGCCCCGAGCCGGGCCCCGACGGTGGGGCTGGCCTGCGTGCTCGTGGGCCAGGTGGTGCTCGCCGTCGCGACCACGGCCCGGTTCCCCGACGAGACCGGCTTCTACGTCGCCACGCTCCTGATCAGCACCTTCACGTCGCTGGCCTCGCTGACCGGGCTGTGGCTCGTGTGCCGTCCGGCCCGCGGGGCCGCCTGGGCGGGTGCCGGGACCCTGTGCCTGCTGGCCGTGCTGTCGCTCGGTTCGCTGGTCAACGTGTTCGCCCTGGCCGACCTGCCGGTGTCGCACCGCGTGGTCGAGACCGCGCAGTACGTGCTGTACGCGACGGGTGCGGTGGCCGCGCTGCTCGCGGCACGCGCGACGGGACGCACGGCCCCGGCGCGCTGACGGGTCCCCGCACGCCGCCGGGGCCCCGCGCGCGCCGCTCCGGTGCGCGCGTCTCTCGGCGCTCCCCTCCGGTCGCGGACGGCATGCCGTCCGGCGCGCGAAACGCTTAGGCCCGTTGCCGCTGCGGTGCCGCAGCGCGGACCGTCGTCCCTGCGCCCGCACCGTCGCGGGCGCTGCGCCGACGGCGCAACGACCCAGGAGGGCGTGCAATGACCCGAGAATCGAACCGGAGGCGATGGCGGCGTTCCGCCGTGGCCGTCGGCACACTCGCGGCAGTGGCGTTCGCCACCGCCGGCGCGACGGCCGCGACGAGCACCGGCCCGGCGGCCGACGTCGGACAGGCTTCCACGACCGAGGAGGCCGGCGCGCTCGCCGGGCCGTACGGCGACCGCTTCCTCGAGATGTACGACAAGATCCACGATCCCGCCAACGGCTACTTCTCGCCGCAAGGCATCCCGTACCACGCGGTCGAGACGGTCATGGTCGAGGCGCCCGACTACGGGCACGAGACCACCAGCGAGGCGTACTCGTTCTGGCTGTGGCTGGAGGCGTCGTACGGGGAGCTCACGGGTGACTGGGCGCCGTTCAACGAGGCGTGGGACACGCTCGAGGCGTACATGATCCCCACCACGGAGAACCAGCCGACCAACGGCGCCTACGACGCCGGGTCGCCGGCGACCTACGCGCCGGAGCACGGGCACCCCAGCGAGTACCCGTCGCAGCTCGACAGCGGTGTGCCGGTGGGTTCCGACCCGATCGCGAGCGAGCTGAGCAGCACGTACGGCACCGACGAGATCTACGGCATGCACTGGCTCGCCGACGTCGACAACGTGTACGGCTTCGGTGCGGCGCCGGGCTCCTCGGAGCTGCTCGGCCCGGACTACGAGGGCACGAGCTACATCAACACCTTCCAGCGCGGGTCGCAGGAGTCGGTGTGGGAGACGATCCCGCAGCCGTCGATCGACGACTTCTCCTACGGCGGGCCGAACGGCTACCTCGACCTGTTCACGGACGACGAGCAGTACGCCCAGCAGTGGAAGTACACGAACGCCCCGGACGCCGACGCGCGCGCCGTGGAGGCCGTGTACTTCGCCAAGCAGTTCGCGGAGGCCCAGGGCGCCGAGGGGCAGATCTCCGGCACCGTGGACAACGCGTCGAAGATGGGTGACTACCTGCGGTACTCGCTGTTCGACAAGTACTTCAAGCAGCCCGGCTGCGAGTCGCCGTCGTGCGCGGCGGGGAACGGCAAGGACTCCGCGCACTACCTGCTGTCCTGGTACTACGCGTGGGGCGGCGCCCTAGACACGTCGGGCCCGTGGGCCTGGCGCATCGGGTCGAGCCACGCGCACTTCGGCTACCAGAACCCGATGGCGGCGTACGCGCTGTCGAACGACGAGGACCTGATCCCGGGCTCGGCGACGGCGCAGCAGGACTGGGCCGAGAGCTACGACCGGCAGATCGAGTTCTTCCAGTGGCTGCAGTCGTCCGAGGGCGGCATCGCGGGCGGCGCGACGAACTCGGTGGGCGGGGACTACTCCGCGCACCCGTCCGGCGCGTCCACGTTCTACGGCATGGCCTACGACGAGAAGCCGGTGTACCACGACCCGCCGTCGAACCAGTGGTTCGGCATGCAGGGCTGGGGCGTCGAGCGGATCGCGCAGATCTACCACGAGACCGGCGACGAGCGGGCCGAGGACATCCTGTCCAGGTGGGTGCCGTGGGCCATCTCCGAGATCACGGTCACGGAGGACTCGTGGGAGGTGCCGTCGGAGCTCAGCTGGAGCGGCCAGCCGGACACCTGGGACCCGGCGGACCCGGGCGACAACTCCGGCCTGCACGTCGAGGTCACGGGCCACGGGCAGGACGTCGGCGTGGCCGGCGCGATCGCCAAGACGCTGACCTACTACGCGGCCGCCTCGGGCGACCAGGAGGCTGCCGACACGGCAGCGGCGCTGCTCGACGCGATCTACGAGCAGAACACCGACGACCTGGGCGTGGGCACCGTGGAGACACGCAACGACTACAGCCGGTTCGACGACGTCTACGAGGGCGGCAGCGGCGACGGCATCTACGTGCCGGCCGACTGGAGCGGCACGTACCCGAACGGCGACGAGGTCTCTCCGGGCGTCTCGTTCCTGGACATCCGGTCGTTCTACGAGGACGACCCCATGTTCGCGGAGGTCCAGGAGCATCTGGACGGCGGCCCGGCGCCGGAGTTCACGTACCACCGCTTCTGGGCCCAGACCGCGGTGGCGACCGCCTTCGCGGAGTACGACCGTCTGATCGCGGACCCGCGGGACCCGGGCCCGGACCCCGACCCGACCGATGACCCCACGGACGAGCCGACGGACGACCCCACCGGTGACCCGACGGACGCCTGCGAGGCCACGCTCACGGTGACGAACTCCTGGAACGGCGGCTTCCAGGCCACGGTCCGGGTCACGGCGAACGAGGCGATCTCCGGCTGGTCGACGTCGTTCGACCTCAGCCCGGCGACGTTCACACAGGGTTGGAACGCCGAGTTCAGCACGTCAGGGTCGCAGGTGACGGCGTCCGACATCGGCTGGAACGGGACGTTCTCCGAGGGCGGATCCACGGAGTTCGGCCTCATCGGCAGCGGCTCCCCGCCGTCGTCGACCGCGGCCTCCTGCACCGCGGACTAGGAACGGCGCACCGGACCGGCAAGCGGTCCGGGCACAGCGCGGGTGGGCGACGCCTGACACGGGCGCCGCCCACCCGTGCGATCAGATCTCCGGCATCGCCGACTCGACCGGCGGGGCCACGTCGAGGTCCACCGGCGGGGGCGGGACGACGGACGCGCCACCCAGCGCGCGGGTGCCGACCACGCCCGTGGCGAAGTTCGCGTGGCACTGCGGGCAGTACCACTCGGGCGTCGGGACCGGCACGTCGAAGCCGCCGTACACGACGTCGTGCTGCAGGTGCATCTCGTCGTGGATCGCCTCGTTCCACACGATCCGCTTCGCGGTACCGCGCGCGTGGCAGGACGGGCAGGACGGCCGCATCCGGGCCCGCTGGGCACCGATGGCGTGCGGGTGCAGCAGCTCGTGGCACGGGTCGCAGACCAGGAACGTGTCGGTGATGAGCCGACCCAGGTCACGCGGGGCCGCGCTCTCCTTGCTGGCCGCGCGGGCGCCGTCGTCGTGCGGGCGCAGCTCCATGACGTCGACGAACTGCTCGCACGAGTAGCAGCGCTCCTCGTGCCGCAGGTCGGCGCCGGTGATCACGCGGTGCCCGAGCAGGCGCAGCACGTGCAGGTTCGGCGAGAGGCGGCCGGTCTCGCAGTCGCCCGCCTCGAGCGTGCCGGAGGCGCCGTTGCGGAACTGGCCCGCGATGCCGTCCAGCACCAGCCGCGCGTGCTCCTGCGGCAGCCAGCCGGACGAGCGCGCGTACGCCGAGGCACCGTTGAACAGGTCGTCCCAGAGCACGGGCTTGTCCGGCCCGAACAGCTCGTCGGCGATCCAGTCCTCGCCCTGCGTGGTGCCCATCAGCTCCACCGACGCGACGATGCCCGGGTCGGAGCCCACGACCGTCACCACCACGTCACCGCGCTGCGGGCCGTCGGCCCCGCGCGGCAGCAGGTGCTCGTTGCCACCGGTGGCGACGGCCACGGCCTCGCGCAGCCAGTCCTCCGACCAGTTCAGGTACACGGAGGGTACGAGCCACGCGGGCAACGACGAAACAGGGGGAAGCATGTCCGGTTCGCTGGTCACCGCGGAAGGGTAGCGCAGGCCCGGGCTCCGGTTAAACCCGTCCCGCGCTCCGCCGCCGCCCTCCGCCGCCGACCGAGGGTCAGTTGCGGCGGTACTCCCACGGGGACGTCACGGGGCGCAAGGTCTTCCAGGAGCTCGCCCGGCCGATCGCCGCGGCCAGGATGCCCGACACGGTCGGGCCGTTGTGCAGGCGGCCCGCCAGGGCGAGCGCCGCGGCCTCCTCCAGCGGGACGGGCATCGCGACCATGTCGGCCTCCTCCGCCTCCCGCACGTGCCGCTCGGACTCGGGCACCGACGTCAGCCCGCGTGCCAGGTAGACGCGCACCGCCTCGTTGCTGCCGCCCGGTGTGGGCAGCAGGTCCAGCAGCACGTCCCAGCGGTCCGCGCGCACGTCCGCCTCCTCGGCGAGCTCGCGCGCGGCGGCGACGTGCGGGTCCTCGCCGTCGATGTCCAGCAGGCCCGCCGGCAGCTCCCAGAGGAACGCTCCCACGGGGTGCCGGTACTGGCGCAGCAGGAGGACGTGGTCGTCGTCGTCCAGCGCCACGACGACCACCGACCCCGGATGGTTCGTGTACTCCCGCCGCACGATGCCGGCCGCCCCGAGGTCCACCTCGTCGACGGCGAGGTCGACGATGCGCCCCTGGAACGGCAGGTCGAGGCGGCGCGCCGGACGCGGTGCCACCACGTCGACGACGAGCCCGCCGGTCAGCGCACCGCCCGCCGCGTCGTCCGGCCGGTCCGGGACCGGGGACGACGCCGGGACCGGGGACGGCCCGGGGGCGTACGACGACGCGCCACCGTACTCCCCCGGGCCCGCGTACGACTCGCGGTCCGGCAGACGGATCGGCTCCGTGTGCGGGAAGCGCTCGACCGGGTCGAGCCGTTCCGTGTACTCAGTTCCCAACAGCTCCACCAACTCAGGCGCCCTGACGCTCGAGCGCAGCCGCGACGAGTCCCGCGAACAACGGGTGCGAGCGTGTGGGGCGGGACTTGAACTCCGGGTGCGCCTGGGTGGCCACGTAGTAGGGGTGGACCTCGGCCGGAAGCTCGACGAACTCCACTAGTGTACCGTCCGGGCTGGTCCCCGAGATCAGCAGGCCCGCCTCCTCGAGCCGGCCGCGGTACGCGTTGTTCACCTCGTACCGGTGGCGGTGCCGCTCGGCGACCCGCTCGGTGCCGTACGCCTTGGCGGTCACCGACCCCGGCACGAGGTGTGCGTCGTAGGAACCGAGACGCATGGTGCCGCCCAGGTCCCCCGCGCCCTCCACGATGGCCTTCTGCTCGGTCATGGTCGCGATCACGGGATGGGACGAGTCCGGCGTGAACTCGGTCGAGGACGCGTCGTCGAGCCCGAGCACGTTGCGGCCGTACTCGATGACCATCGACTGCAGGCCCAGGCAGATGCCGAGGGTGGGCACGAGGTTCTCGCGCGCCCAGCGCAGCGCCCCGACCTTGCCGTCGATGCCGCGCACGCCGAAGCCGCCCGGCACCAGCACGGCGTCGACCCCCTCGAGGGACGACTCGGCGCCCGCCGGCGTGCTGCACTCGTCCGCGGCGACCCAGCGGACGGTGACCTTGGCGTCGTTGGCGAAGCCACCGGCGCGCAACGCCTCGGTCACCGACAGGTAGGCGTCCGGCAGGTCGATGTACTTGCCCACGAGCGCCACCTCCACCGTGTGCCCGGGGCTGTGCACGCGGTCCAGGAGCTGCGCCCAGCCGTCCCAGTCGACGTCGTGGAACGGCAGGTCGAGGCGGCGCACCACGTACGCGTCGAGCCCTTCCGCGTGCAGCACGCGGGGGATGTCGTAGATGCTCGGCGCGTCGACGGCGTTGACCACGGCCTCGTTCTCGACGTCGCACATGAGCGCGATCTTGTTCTTGACCGGCTCCGGCACGACCCGGTCGGCGCGCAGCACGATCGCGTCCGGCTGGATCCCGATGCTGCGCAGCGCGACCACGGAGTGCTGGGTGGGCTTCGTCTTCAGCTCGCCGGACGGCCCGATGTACGGCACGAGCGAGACGTGCAGGAAGAACACGTTGTCGCGGCCCAGCTCGTGGCGCACCTGGCGCGCCGACTCGAGGAACGGCTGCGACTCGATGTCGCCCACGGTGCCGCCGACCTCGGTGATGATGACGTCCACGTCCTCGGACGCCTGCTCGCGCATGCGGCGCTTGATCTCGTCGGTGATGTGCGGGATGACCTGCACGGTGTCGCCGAGGTAGTCGCCGCGCCGCTCCGTCGCGATCACGTGGGAGTACACCTGGCCGGTGGTGACGTTCGAGGACGCCGGCAGCTCCACGTCGAGGAACCGCTCGTAGTGCCCGATGTCGAGGTCGGTCTCCGCGCCGTCCTCGGTGACGAACACCTCGCCGTGCTGGAACGGGTTCATCGTCCCCGGGTCGACGTTGAGGTACGGATCGAGCTTCTGCATCGTGACCCGCAGGCCCCGGGAGCGGAGGAGCCGCCCGAGCGAGGAGGCCGTGAGCCCCTTGCCGAGCGAGGATGCGACACCACCGGTGACGAAGATGTGCTTCGTCGTCGCGGAGCGGGAGCCGAGGCGGTTCAGGGGCTGTCTGTTCAGGGGATCGACCACGGAACTCCAGCCTACCCGTCATCTGCCGGTCTGCCCGGGGAAAACCTGGGAAGAACTCGGGTAGTTCATGTCACACCGGTGCCCCGCGTCAGTCGCGGGCTGCTCCCCGGCCGGGCAGCAGCCCGCGGAGCCGCGCGCGCAGGCCGGCGTCGGCCAGCGCCGCGACGGCAAGCACGAGAACGGCCGCCACCAGCCCGGCGACCAGGCCGGAACCGAGCGCGAGAAAGAAGTCGGGCAGGACGAACTCCCGCTCCCCGTCGGCGTTCACGCCGTAGGTCGGGTCGACCTTCCAGGCGCGAGGCCGCAGCAGGTAGGCGGCGATGTGCCCGGCGAAGGCGCCGAACGCGGTCCCCGCCACGAGCGCCGCCCCCGTCCGGCCCGTACCCGCGAGCGCCGTGGGCCCGAGGTGCCGGCGCACGGCGGCCAGCAGCCCGGCCCCGGCGACGGTCATGCCGAGGGTCCCGGCGGCGCCGAGGGAGCCGAGCACGAGGGCCGGTCCGGGTCCTGCCGGCCCGCCGGGGGCGGCTGGGGAGCCGAGCCAGGCCCACGCGGCGAGCAGCCCGAGCGCCATGACGCCCCAGCCGGTGGCGGTGGTGGCGACGGCGGCGCGTCCGCGGTCGACGGCGTAGAGCGCGCGGGACAGGTGCAGGACGAGCGCGTGGCCGACCAGCCCGGGCGCCATCCAGGCGAGCGCCGAGGCCATGCCGGGGGCGTCGCCGGTGACGATGAGGTCGAAGACGCGCTCGACGGCGGGCGCCGCCGCGACGAGCGCGGCGACGCCGGCCGCGGTGACGATCAGGAGGGTGCGGGTGGTGCCGGCGACGAGGTCGCGCAGCTCGTCGCGGCGTCCGGCGGCGACGTGCTCGGTGAAGTGCGGGAAGGCGCTGGTCGCGATGGGGTACGCGAGGACGGCGTACGGCAGCAGGTACACGTTGTACGCGTACAGCCAGGTGGTGTACCCGCCGAGGTCGGTGGCGACCTTCATGACGACGAGCAGCGCGACCTGCTGGGCGACGAGCGCACCGAGGCCGGCGAAGGCGAGGTGCGCGGCGCGGCGGCCCTCGCCGGCGGGGAAGCGCAGCGTGGGGCGGAGCCGGAGCCCGGTACGCAGCACGGGGACGACGAGCGGCAGGGCGAGGGCGACGACACCCGCGGTGATCCCCCAGGCGAGCCAGTCGAGCGCGCGGGCGGAGATCTCGGCGAGGTCCTGCTCTCCGGGCCGGCCGAGCTGGGCGCCGTAGCCCCAGTAGACGCCGATGACGACGAGGCTGGAGACCAGCGGGGAGAACGCGGGCCAGAAGAATCGCTTGTGCGCCTGCAGGATGCCGCCGAGCACGACGGCGATGCCGTACAGGGGCACCTGGACGGCGAACACGCGCAGGAAGGCGGCGACGACGTCGGTCAGCGCGGGGTCGTCGAGCAGCCAGGCGGCGACGGGCCGGGCGAGGAGCGCCATCAGCGCCCCGGCCGGGACGAGGACGACGAGCGTCCAGCCGAGCAGCGCGGACGCGGAGCGGGACGCCTGCTCGCGGTTCGCGGCGGTCCCCTCGGCCGTGTCCGCGCCGCGGCTGAGCGGCCCGGACACGAGCGGGACGACGGCGCCCGCGAGGGCCCCGCCGGCCGCCACCTCGAACAGGACGTTGGGCAGCAGGTTCGCGGCGTTGAAGGCGTCGGTGAGGGACCCGTTGCCGACGGCGGCCCCCTGGGCCAGCCAGCGGCCGAACCCGACGATGCGGCTCGCGAGGGTGACCAGCGTGACGAGCAGGGCTGCCCGCGCGAGGCCTGACCTCATGAAGGGTCGGCCGGCCGGCGTCCCAGCATGTCGATGCGGTCCAGCCACGGCGTGGTGCGGATCACCTGCGAGAAGCTCACCTTCTCGGACGCGAGGGTCAGGCCGACGACGCCCGCCAGTGCGGCGAGCCGCACCGCGCGGGGCGCACCGAACGCGACCTGCGAGCCGACGAGCGCGCCGAGCGCGTTCGCGCCGCCGTCGCCGAGCATGTCCTGCTCGCCGAGGTCGGCGGGGGCGGCCACGGCCCCGGCGCCGAGCAGCGCGCCGGTCATGGCGCCCGTGCCGGGCACGCCGCGCGTGACGGCCCCGGCGGCGAGGCTCGCGGCGGCCCCGGCCTTGAGCGCGCGCCCGGGACGCAGGTCGAACAGGTTCAGGAGGTTCGCGGTGCCGGCGATGAGCGCGCCGTTGATGCCGACGTCGACGGTCCGGCCGAGCGCACCGCCCCGGCGCGGGGTCCCGGCCGCGGCGGCCACCAGCCCGGCCGTGCTGATCCCCAGGATCTTGAGACCTCCGGTGGTGACCTGTCCGCGCGAGAGCGCGCCGAGGTGGCCGCGCAGTCCCTTGGTGGCGTGCTCGGGCTCCTCGGCGACGTCGTCGATCACGCCGAACGCGGCCGCCGCGGCGGTGGCGAACGCCGTCGGGCCGGCAGCGGGACCGCCCGCGGCGACCACGCCGGCCACGAGGCCGGCCGCGACGGCCGGGCCCTCCAGCAGGCTGAGGGGTTCGCCGCGGTGGTTCGTCCGGGTCCACGCCTCGGGCGTGGCGACCTTCTCGTGCACCCGCTTCAGCTCGCCCGTGCGCACCGCGGTGTCCAGCCGTCCGCGCGCCCACGCCGTCGTCGCTCCCGCCGCCAGTGCCGCGACGGCGAACCGAAATGCTCCCATGACCCGTCCTTCTGCCTACTCGTCGGGGACCGGCGGGATCACCGAGGTGTCCGACTCCGGCCCGTAGTGGTCCACGTCCCCGCGCGCGTCCGCCGCGAGCGCCAGGGGCACGGTGATCTTGCCGGGCAGCGACGCCACGTCGCTGACGGTGGTCAGCTCGCCCGCGAGGTCGTCGTCGGCCCGGACGCGGCTGACCGGCTCGTCGCCGTCGGTCGCGGGACCGGCGAGCACCACCGCTCCGGCGACCTGGCTGACGCTCCCCGCGACCGACGTCCACACGTCGCCCACGTGGCGTGGGCTCGCGGGCTCGGCGCTGGCGGTCTCCTCGCCGGCGGCCTCCTGGTCGGCGAGCTCCTCGTCGGTCATGGGCGTCTCGGCCAGGAGGACGACGTCGGTCGCGGGCCCGCTCTGCTCGTCCGCGGTCCGCAGCAGGCCGAAGGTGGCCAGCTGCTGTTGCAGGTCGAGCGCGGTGTCGCTGCGGGCGCCCGTGGAGTCCACGCCGGTGAAGGACAGCGTGACGGCGGCGGCGAGCGTGGCCACGGGGTCGTCCTCGTCGGTCTCGACGCCCGCGTCGGCGAGGGTCCCGCGCAGCCCTTCCGCGACGGTGGTCTGGGTGGACTCCTCCTCCGGGAGGGTCCACTCGAGGGGCAGCTTCGCCTGGACGACGACCTCGGCCCCGGCGGTGCCGAGCTGGTCGACGACGCCGGAGCGCACCCCGGAGGACACGTCGCCCAGGCTGACCACGGCGACCCGGCGGCCGGTGAGGGCCCCGTCCAGGAGGCGGGGTGCGGCGGCGGTCAGGAGCCCCTCGTCGGCACCCAGGCTGGCGGTCGTGTCGTCAAGCTCGGCGCGCAGCTCGTTGCGTTCCTCGCGCAGGGTGTCGACCTGCCGGGTGAGGGTCTCGCCGAGCGCCCCCTGGAGCGGCCCCGCCCCGAGGATGATCCCGACCGCGAGGGCGAGGAACACCGAGATGAGCGAGACGAGGTGGTAGCGGAAGTCGATCACGAGGGGCGAGGGTCCTTCTGTCTGTGCGCGGGCGGCAGGTAGGGGCTGCCGTCCGCCGTAGCGGAGGTGAACGGTGGACGGGCTCGGTGACGGTCAGCCGCCGAACAGGCTACCCACCCATGACCAGAGGTCGTCGAAGCGCGCGCCCAGGATGCCGAAGAACGTCTGCCCGGCCGATGTCGCGCCGAGCGCGGCCAGCACGGCGGACACGCCCGCGAGAGACAGCAGTGTGAGCTGGGTGTTGGAGATCCGGGTGCGGTACAGCCGGGAGACGCCCTTCGCGTCGATGAGCTTGCCGCCCACCCGCAGCCGGGTCAGGAACGTGGACGCCATCCCGGCGCGCCCCTTGTCGAGGAACTCGACGAGGGTGGCGTGGGTGCCGACGGCCACGATGAGCTCGGCGCCCTTGTCGTCCGCGAGGAGCATCGTGATGTCCTCGCTGGTCCCCGTCGCGGGGAAGACCACGGGGTCGACGCCGAGCTCCCGCACCCGGTCCAGGCCGGGCGCCTTGCCGTCGCGGTAGGCGTGCACCACGACCTCGGCGCCGCTGGACAGCGCGCTGTCGGAGACGGAGTCCATGTCCCCGACGATCAGGTCGGGCTTCCAGCCCTCGTCGATGATCGCGTCGGCGCCGCCGTCGACGCCGATGAGGACCGGGCGGTTCTCCTTGACGTACGAGCGCAGCATCGCGAGGTCCTCGCGGTAGTGGTAGCCGCGTACGACGATGAGCACGTGCCGGCCGGCGACCGGGGTGCGGATCTCCGGGACTCCGACGCCGTCGAGCAGCAGGTCACGCTCGCGGCGCAGGTACGTCATGGTGTTCTCGGCGAAGCGCTCGATCTCGACCGACAGTCCCTCGCGGGCGGCGGTCAGCGCCTCCTGGAGGGATGCGACGGTCTGCCGCTCGCCCTTGGCGACGACCTCGCCGGCGGCGACCACCTGGCCGTCGACGATCTCGAGCGGCGTGCGCTCCTCGAGGGCCATGACGGCGGGCCCCAGGTCGTCGATCAGGGGGATGCCGGCCTCCAGCAGGATGCTGGGGCCCGTGTTGGGGTACCGGCCGGAGATCGAGCGGGCGGCGTTCAGGACGGCGGCCGGCCGCGCGGCCACGAGCGCGTCGCCGGCGACGCGGTCGATGTCCACGTGGTCGATGACGGCGACGTCGCCCGGAGACAGGCGGCCGGTCAGCTCCTTGGTCCGCGTACCGACGCGTGCGGGTCCGGTGACAGGGCCCTCGGGGTCCGTCCGCGGCGCCTCGTCGGGCCTGCCGGTCCGGGTCAGGATGAGCTTCATCCGCCTTATCGTCCCACGACTGACGACTCCAGGAGCTCCAGGGCGTGCCGGCGCGCGGTCTCGGAGTCGTCCTGGCCCGAGAGCATCCGCGCGAGCTCGACGACACGGCCCTCGTCCGTGACCTCCCGCACACCGGTGACCGTGATCATCCCGTCGTCGGAATCGGCGTCGTCGCTGGTCGAACCACCTGTCTCGGCGGTCGACTTCGTCACCACGAGGTGGGCGTCGCCGAACGCGGCGACCTGTGCGAGGTGCGTCACGACCACCACCTGCGTGGTGCGGCCGAGCTGCGCCAGGCGGCGGCCCACCTCGACCGCGGCCCGTCCGCCGACACCGGCGTCGACCTCGTCGAACACGAACGTCCGCCGCAGCGCCGCGGCGTCGCCGTCCGTCCCGGTCTCCGCACCGCCGGAGGCCGCCTGCTTGTGCGGCGACGTGGCGAGCGCCACCTCCAGGGCGAGCATCACGCGGGACAGCTCACCGCCCGAGGCGCCCTTGCCCAGCGGGCGTGGCGGGGCACCCGGGTGCGGCACGAGCAGCATCGTGACCTGGTCCGCCCCGTACGGGCCGAGCGCCTCGGCCTCGCCGACGGTGACCTCGAGGTGCGCGCCGCCCATCGCGAGACCGTGCAGCTCGGTGGTGACGGCGTCGGCGAGCTGGGCAGCACCCGTGGTGCGCGCCTCGGTCAGCACGCCCGCCAGATGGTCCAGCTCCTCGTCCAGCTCCGCGACGCGCTGCCGCATGGACTCCAGGCGGTCGCCGCCGTCGTCCAGGTCGAGGAGCCGCAGTCCGGCGTCGCTCGCCCACTGCAGCACGTCGTCGATCGTCTCGCCGTAGCTCCGGGTCAGGCCCGTCAGCTCGGCCATGCGCGCGTGCGCGGCCTCCAGGCCTCCCGGGTCGGCCTGCAAGTCGTCCAGGTAGGCGGCGACGTCGGTGGCCAGGTCGTTGATCAGGTAGCCGACCTCGGCGAACCGGGTCGCGAGCTCGCCCAGGGCCGGGTCGGAGGGCGCCCCGCCCTCCAGGGCGCGGCGGGCGGCCTCGACCAGCGCGATCGCGTTCTGCTGCGCACCGGTCTCGTCCTCGCCGGCCATCGCCTGGTGCGCCTCGCCGGCCGCGACGCGCAGGCCCTCCGCGTTGGACAGCCGCTCGATCAGCGCCGCCAGCTCGGTGTCCTCACCGGCCTGCGGCTCCACCCGCTCGATCTCCTCGAGCCCGATGCGCAGCAGCTCGACCTCGCGCGAACGCTCGGCGGCCTTCGCCTCCGACCCGGTGATCTCCGCGAGCAGCCCGGTCCGCTCCGACCAGGCGGTCCGGTACTCGGCGAGCACCCGCTGGTGGACGGGGCCGGCGAAGTCGTCCAGCGCGTCGCGCTGCTTGGCGCTCGTGCGCAGCCGCAGCTGCTCGGCCTGACCATGGACGGTGACCAGGTCGTCCGCGATCTCCGCGAGCACGCCCTGCGGCACGGCGCGGCCGCCGAGGTGGGCGCGGGAGCGGCCGTCGGCGATGGTGCGCAGCACCACGACGGTGCCGTCGTCCTCGAGCTCGCCGCCCGCCTCGTCCACGCGTGCCCGGGCCGTCGGGTGGCCGGACACCCGGATCCTGCCCTCGACGGCGGCCCGGTCCGCGCCCGGGCGCACCGAGCGCGGGTCTGCCTTGCCGCCCATGAGCAGGTTCAGGCCCGTGAGCACCATCGTCTTGCCCGCGCCCGTCTCACCGGTGATGACGGTCAGCCCCTCGGACAGGGGCACGCGGGCGCCGCGGATGACGCCCAGGTTCTCGATAGCGATCTCCTCGAGCACGTCACTCCTCACCCCGCTCGAAAGTTTGTCCGGATGTATCAGACCGTACCGCCCGCTCGCGCCAGCCCGCGACGGGCAGGTCGAACTTCGAGACGAGCCGGTCGGTGAACGGCGCCTGGTTCAGCCGCGCGAGCCGGATCTCGCCGGACCGCTGCACGAGCACGTTCGACCCCTGCGGTACGTCGATGCGCCGCCGGCCGTCGCAGGTGAGCACGCCCGGCACGGCCGACGTCGGCAGCACCCGCACGCCGATCTCGTTGCGCGGGCCCACCACCAGGGGGCGGGCGAACAGGGCGTGCGCGCTCAGCGGGACGAACAGCACGGCGTCGACGTCCGGCCAGATCACCGGTCCGCCGCCGGAGAACGCGTGCGCCGTCGACCCGGTCGCGGTGGACATCACCACGCCGTCGCAGCCGAACGACGACAGCGGCCGCCCGTCCACGCTCACCCCGACCTCCAGCATGCGCCCGCCGAGACCCTTCTCGATCGTCACCTCGTTGAGCGCCCAGCCGGAGAGCACGTCGCCGCCGTCAGGCAGGTGCACGTCGACCCCGACGCACGCGCGCCGCTCGACCGTGTAGTCGCGCGCGGCGAGCCGCTCCACGGCCGCGTGCAGGTCCTCGCGC
This sequence comes from Myceligenerans cantabricum, assembly GCF_054777735.1. NCBI lineage: Bacteria > Bacillati > Actinomycetota > Actinomycetes > Micrococcales > Promicromonosporaceae > Myceligenerans > Myceligenerans cantabricum. Next base: position 16,787 of record NZ_BAAHAJ010000010.1, on the reverse strand, counting down.
TCCGACTCCGCGAGGAAGCCCACGTGCCCGAGGTTCACGCCGAGCAGCGGCACGTCGGTGCCGCGGGTGAGCTCGGCGGCCCGCAGGATGGTGCCGTCCCCGCCGAGCACCATGACGAACTCGGCCTCCGCGATGCCCTCGCGCAGCCGCGTGGTGTCCATGTGGTCGCCGAAGTCCTCGGTGAGGGCGTCGTCGTGCAGCGAGGGCGAGAACCCGGCCGCCTTCAGTTCGTGCACCGCCTCGGTGGTCGCGGCGACGGCGGCGGGCCGCCCGCCGTGCGTCACGAGCAGTACGCGCCGCGTCATGCCTGCTCCCGCTCGTCGTGGTCCGGAGGTACGGGGACGACGGCGGCAGAGACCGCCGCGGCCAGCTCACGGCCGTCAGCGGCGGGGGCGCCGTCGCCGGTCGCGAGCCACACGAAGAACTCGCGGTTCCCGCTCGGGCCCGGCAACGGGCTCGGGACGATCCCGCGCAGGCGCAGCCCGGCGTGCTCGGCGGCCCGGACGACGGAGGTCACCGCGTCGGCGTGCAGCGCCGGGTCCCGCACGACGCCACCCCGCCCGAGCCGCTCGCGCCCGACCTCGAACTGTGGCTTGACCAGCAGCAGCGCGCTCCCGCCCGGCCGCAGCACCGCGGCGACCGCGGGCAGCACGAGGGTGAGCGAGATGAAGGAGAGGTCCCCGGTGACGAGGTCGGGCGCGCGGTCGAGGTCGGCGGGCGCCAGCTCGCGGACGTTCCTGCCCTCGACGACGGTGACCCGCGCGTCCCGCCGCAGCCGCTCCACGAGCTGCCCGTGCCCGACGTCGATCGCCACGACGTGCTCCGCGCCGCGGCGCAGCAGCACGTCCGTGAACCCGCCGGTGGACGCCCCGAGGTCCGCGCACCATCTGCCGGAGATCCGAGGGCCCGCGGCGTCCAGGACGTCGAGGGCGCCCGCGAGCTTCAGCCCGGCACGGGAGGCGTACTCGGCCTCGCCCGCGTCACCGGGCGACACCGTGACCTCGTCGTCGCCCGCGACCGCCGTCGACGGCTTGGCGACCGGCAGTCCGCCGACCGAGACCCGGCCGGACGCCACGAGCTCGGCGGCGTGCCGCCGCGAGCGTGCCAGGCCGCGCCGGACCAGCTCGGCGTCCACGCGGGCCCGTGCTGTCATCACCGCCACCACCGTCAGGCGTCACCGCTCATGTGTGTGCGCAGCGCGTCGTGCACGTGCTCGAACCGCGCCACGTGCTCGCCCGTCGGGAGGTCCTCGAGCCCGTCGAGGGCCGTCAGGGCACGCTCCACGGGACTCTCCGGGCCGGGCGCCGCGAGACCGTCCGCCGGCCCGGCACCGATCACGGGCGCACCGGCGAAAGCCTGCTCGTCCGCGTCCCAGCCACCGCCGGACACGACCTCGTACGAGTCGGTCACTCGATCCCCTTCTCCACATCGGACTGGAGTGCTGCGACAACACGGTACCTGCAGTACCTGGCGCGCCCCGTCAGGCACGCTCGACCGGACCGACGCGGCGCGCGGCGCCGCACCTCCCGGCTCCCGGCTCCCGGCTCCCGGCTCCCGGCTCCCGGCTCCCGGCTCCCGGCTCCCGGCTCCCGGCTCCCGGCCGGCGCCCTACCGCACTCGGGCCTCCGGAGACCAACCGAAGGCCCGCCGAAAAAAAGCGGTGGCAACGCGCCGGAATTGCTTGACGTACCGGCGTCCACGCCCCTAAATGAATGCCGACGGGCGTCCGTCGGTGTATGCCCAGGTCACCGCCGAGATCCCACGGCACACGGCTGACCTGCGGCGGAACCGCCAAGAATTCACCGAGTGTTGCCCTGTCGGTGCGCCCCTGATGCCCCTACGCTCGGTCATTGCAACGGCCGCCCGCAATCCCCGTGAGACATCCCGAGAAGATATGGAGAGGGAGAGACGTTGGCCAAGCCCCAGATCACCGTCCGCCACTGGCAATTCTTGCGATCCTTAGCACGGCACGGCAGCATCGGCAGCGTTGCCAGGAACGAGCATCACTCCGAGACGGTCGTCCGACGGCACCTGAAGGACCTCTCCCGCGCCTGCGCCGTGGAGGTGGTCGACACCAGCGACGGCGTCGCCCGCGTCACGAGCGCCGGGATGCTGCTGCTGGACCGGTTCGCGCCCATCCACGACGACCAGGAGTTCGTGCAGGACCGTCTGCAACGGCTGCTGACGCTGCGCGAGTCCGACCTCATCTTCGAGGAGGTCATGGCCCGCACCGTCCGTTCCCGACACCACGGCCCGTTCCACGCGGCACGGCCCGTCCCGGACAGCACGGTCCGTTCCTGACCTCGGACGGGTGCACGGTACCGGCCGGTGCCGTGTACCCCGTCCGAGCGGACGCGTCACCCCTGGACGTCGAGGTCCGGCACGTGGGTGACCGCCTCGCCGGTGTCCGCCGCCGCCCAGGACGCCGCGCAGGCCGCACGCACCAGGTCGATGCCCTCGCCCGTCACCGGACGCAGCACGCCGTCCGTGACCTGGGCGGAGGCGGCACCGCACACCCAGACCACGCCGTCGCGCACCGGCTCCGGGTGCGGCTCCAGCAGGGCGCGCAGGTCGGCCCCGAGGAACGACGGCCGCTCCCCCGGCCCGGCCAGGACCGCGTCCCGCGCGGTCGACACGCCGGTCAGCACGTGCAGCCCCGGGTAGCCGGCGGCACGCGCTCCGGCCAGGTCGGTGTCCAGCCGATCCCCGATCACGAGGGGACGTGAGGCCCCGGACCGCTCGACCGCCATCCGGAACATGTCCGGCCCCGGCTTGCCCGCACTCGACGGCGTGACGCCCGTCGCCGCGGACACCGCGCCCACGAGCGCACCGTTGCCGGGCGCGAACCCGCGCGCCGTCGGCAGCGACATGTCGAGGTTGCTCGCCACGTGCCAGGCACCGCGCCCGACGGCGTACGCCGCCTCGGCCAGGTCCTCCCACGCCAGCCGCGGGGCGTACCCCTGCGCGACGGCGTCCGGGGCGTCGTCCGCCGACGACACCGCCTCGAACCCGGCGGCCTGAACTGCCGTGACCAGGCCCTTGCCGCCCACGACCAGCACCTTCGCGCCGGGCTCCAGCCGCGTGCGCAGCAACGTGGCGCACGCCTGCGCGGCGGTCATCACCTCGTCGGCGTCGGTCGGGATGTCCAGACCGGTGAGCTGTGCGGCGACCTCCTCCGGCTCCCGTGACGCGTTGTTCGTCACGAAGACCAGCGGCATGCCGCCGTCCCGAGCCGCGGTCAGGCTCGTCGCGGCATGGTCGATCGGCAGGTGCCCGCGGTAGGCGACGCCGTCGAGATCCACGAGAGCGAGGTCGTACGCCTCGGCCAGCGGCGCCGGGCTCCCGATCAGCCCGCTCATCCGGCGGTCCCTCCGGCGGCGCCGCCCTGACCGGGCGCGGCCGCGTCCGGCCGACCGGGCTCCGCGGCGGCCGGGCTGTCGGCGCCGGTGTCAGGGCCGGCGTCCTGGCCGTCCGCCGCACCGTCTGCGACGTCGTCCGCGTCGGTGCTCGGCGCCGTGCCGTCGCTGTCCGCGTCGTCGATCCCGGCTTCCGCGAGGATCTCGGCGACCTCCGCCTCGACCTCCGCGTCCGACGGCTCCGGAACGTCGGCCGGGATCTCCCCGTGCGGAGGCTCGGCCTCGGCGGCGACGGCACCCGTGTCCGCGGACCGAACGTCGTCGGCGGGAGCCTCGCGGTCCTGCGCGATCGTCCCGTGGTCCACGGCTGGTGCGGGGTCCTCGGCGGCCTCGACCCCCGCGTCCGCCTCGTCAGCGAGTTCCTCGTCGCCGTCGCGGTCGTACCCGTGGTCTCGGCCGGCATCACCGTCGCGGCCGTCCGCCGCGTCCACCTGGTCAGCGGGTTCCTCGCCGTCGCGGTCGGCATCACCGTCGCGGTCGCCGTCGTCCTCCGCGTCCGCTTCCTCGTCGTAGACGTCGTAGACGACGACGTCCTCGTCCGGTTCCGCGACGCCGGTGGCTCGCGCCAGCGCCTCGGGGTCGACACCGGCCAGCACCGCCTCGGCCTCCTCGTCCCGGCCGGCGCTCTCCAGCGCGACGGCTCGAGCCTGGAGGACACGCAGCCCGAGGTCGCCGGGCGCCTCGCCGGCGGGGATCTTGTCGAGCACAGCCAGCGCGGCGTCGTGCTCGCCCAGGTCGCTGCGCGCGCCCGACACCACGATCGCCAGCTCCGTGCGCCCGTCCGCGTCGAGGGTCTCGGCCTCGGGCGTCGCCGCGAGCGCGATCGCACGCTCGGGCCGGCCGAGCCCGCGCTCAGCGTCGGCCATGAGCGGCAGGTGCTCCGAGCTGCCGTTGAGCCGCCGGACGGTGCGCAGCTCACGCAGCGCCTCGGCGAAGCGGCCGGTGCGGTAGGCGGTCAGCCCGGCAGCCTCGCGCACGACGTCGATCCTGCCCGCCCGGCGCACCGCCGCCTGGGCGTGCAGATAGGCGGTCTCCGGGTCGATGTCGAGCAGGCGCCCGGCCATGATCAGGTGCAGTCCGACCCGCTCCGCGTTGTCCTTGGTCAAGCCGCGCATCCGGCCGCGCGCGTCGCGGTCGAGCTGGGCGATCGACACGTCCTCGGCGATCTCCGGGTCCGGGACGCGCTCCGCGCGGTCGTCCCGCCGCTCGTCACGGAAGTCCCGGGCGCCGTCATGACGGTCGCCGCGGCCGCCACCACGGTCGTCACGGCGCGGACCACGGTCGTCACGGCGGGGCCCACGGTCGTCCCGGAAACCCCGGCGGTCGTCGCCACGGGATCCGCGGTCGAACCCGCTCCGGCGGTCGCCGCCGTGCCGGTGGTCCCCCCGTGCCCCGCGCTCGTCACGCGCCCGGTCGTCCCTGCGGAACCCGTCCCGCCGGTCATCGCGCTGGGAACCGTCCCGACGATCCCCGGGACCACCCCGGTCGTCACGGCGCGGACCACGGTCGTCACGCTGCGGGCGGCCACCAGGACCGCGGTCGTCACGGCGCGGCCCGCGACCGTCGTCGTAGCGACGCTGCGGCCGGTCGCCGGACCCGCGGTCGTCCCGCCCGAAGCCGTCCCGACGATCCCCGGAACCGCCCCGGTCGTCACGGCGCGGACCACGGTCGTCACGGTGCGGACGGTCGGCATGGCCACGGTCGTCCCGACGGGGGCCGCGATCGTCGCGCTGCGGACGGTCGCCGCCGCGGTCGTCGTCACGCCGCGGTCCGCGATCACCGTCGTACCGACGCCGCGGACGGTCACCGCCCCCACGGAACCCGCCGTCCCGCCGGTCACCGTCACGACCCTCGTACCCACCGCGCCGATCGCCGTCGCGCCGGAACCCGCCGTCCGGGCGATCGTCCCGGGCCGCGTGCCCGCGCTGGTCGTCCCGCCGTCGGTCGCCGCCGAAGTCACGCCGGTCCCCGGGTCCCCTGTCGTCCCGGCGCGGCCCGCGACCGTCGTCGTAGCGACGCTGCGGCCGGTCGCCGGACCCGCGGTCGTCTCGCCGGAAGCCGTCCCGACGATCCCCAAAACCGCCCCGGTCGTCACGGCGCGGACCACGGTCGTCGCGCTGCGGACGGTCGCCGCCGCGGTCGTCGTCACGCCGCGGTCCGCGATCACCGTCGTACCGACGCCGCGGACGGTCACCGCCCCCACGGAACCCGCCGTCCCGCCGGTCACCGTCACGACCCTCGTACCCACCGCGCCGATCGCCGTCGCGCCGACCGCCCTCACCGCGCTCGTCACGGCCCCGGTCGGATCCGGAGTCGCGCCGGGGCCGGTCACCGTGCCCCCGGTCGTCCCGGCGGGGGCCCCGATGCCCCTGGCCGTGGCGGTCGGGTCGGTCGTCCTCGCGGTCGTTCCCCTGCTCACGGGGCGAATCGTTCACTATGGTCCTCTCAACGGCAGATGCAGGCCTATTCTCCCACGTGCCCCTCCCGCCGTCCCCGCTCAACCCCATCTCACGGATGTGATCCACGTCGTCCGCTACTGACTCGCGTTCATCAGGGGATCGAATCCATTCAAAGCGTCCCTTGGGGTCTGTCAGACCCTGGTGAACCCATCCCCAATAGCGGCCACCTGCGCACCGGGGCGGGGCGGGGCGGGGGCAGGGGTGGGGTGGGGCCGAGGCGGGGCGGGGCGGGGGCAGGGGTGGGGTGGGGCCGAGGCGGGGCGGGGCGGGGCGCGCCACCCGGGGCGCCGGGCCCCACCCCGCGCGGTCACGTCCGCAGACGGACCACGTCCGGGTTCCAGGTGTCCTGCTTGCGGACCAGCCGCACCGCCGTGAGAACCAGCGCCGCGATCACGGCCAGCAGCAGGAACAGGCCGGAGCTCAGCCCGAAGCCGAAGATCCACAGGTATCCCACCGCGCCGGTGGTGAGGCAGTAGTAGACCATCGGGATCACGGTCTTCCGGATCAGGTCCCCTTCCCGCCCGACGAGCCCGACGGTCGCCGACGCCGCGACGATGTTGTGGATCGCCACCATGTTCCCTGCCGCGCCGCCGACCGCCTGCAAGGCCGCGACCGTCTCCGGCGAGGACGCGCCGATGTTCTCCCCGGTGGCGAACTGGAACTGGGCGAACGTCATGTTGGACACCGTGTTGGACCCGGCGACGAACGCGCCCAGTGCCCCGATGAACGGCGCGAACAGCGGCCACTGCGACCCGCCGAGGTCGGCGGCGGCCTGCGCCAGGGTGATCGGCATCGAGTCGAGGCCGGCCCCGTTGAGGTCGGGCCCGGAGTTGATGAAGATGCGCACGAGCGGCAGCGCGAACACCAGTGCCACGGCCGCGGCGCCGAGCTGGCCGCCCGCCACCTTCCACGACGCGGCGATCTGGTCACGCTTCATCCCGTGCAGCACATAGGTGATCAGGCAGGCGAGCAGGAAGATCGCGCCGGGCGAGTACAGCAGGTCCATGTTCTGCCCGATCCCGGTGCCGAAGATGTCCTGGACCTCGAGCACGGCGGGACCGGTGAGGAACTCCTTGATCGCGGGAATGTTCCGCGTGATCAGGAGCAGCGCCGCCACCACGAGGTACGGCGTCCAGGCGAGCGGGAGCGACATCTTCTTCGTCAGGCCGGCGGCCTCCTTCGCCGGGTCGACGGTCCCCATCCACCGGTCGGACCAGCGCTCCCGCGGCGGGAAGTCCCACACGTCCTTCGGCATGAGGAAGCCCTTGGACGACGTGAACATCACGAGCACCAGGCCGACGAACCCGCCGAGCAGCGCCGGGAACTCCGGCCCGAGCAGGTATGCCACCGCGAGGTACGGCACGATCATCGCGAGCGCCGCGTAGACGGCGAACGGCCAGACGGCGAGCCCGGCGCGGAAGCTGCGCTTCTCGCCGAAGAACCCGCACATCATCGTGACCATGAACAGCGGGATGAGCACGCCGGCGACAGCGTGCAGCGTCGCGACCTGGGTCGCGGTGTGCGCGACGAAGCCGAGGTGGTCGAGCCCGAGCTCGGCCTCGCGGGCGGCGACGCCGGCCACGGGCTGCCCGTCGGCGTCGGCCAGGCCGGTGCCGAGGCCGGTGAGCATAGGGGTGCCGACGGCGCCGAAGCTGACGGGCGTGGACTGGATGACGAGCCCGGCCATGACGGCGGCCATGGCAGGGAAGCCGAGCGCGAGCAGCAGGGGCGCGACGACGGCGGCAGGCGTGCCGAACCCGGCGGCGCCCTCGATGAACGACCCGAAGAGCCAGGCGATGATGATCACCTGGACGCGCCGGTCGGGGCTGATCGACGTGAAGCCGGCACGGATCGAGGCGAGAGCGCCGGACTTGGTGATGGTCTCGAGCATCAGCAGTGCGCCGAAGATGATCCAGAGCAGCCCGATCGCGATGAGCAGCCCCTGGACCACCGACGCGGCGATGGTCACGACGGGCATCTGCCAGGCGGTCAGGGCGACGACGATGATGACGACGAGTCCGACGGGCATGGCGTTCCGAGCGGACCAGCGCAGTCCGATCAGGAGGGCGCCGACGACGAGGATGGGGAGGGTTGCCAGAAGCGCGAGTACGCCGAGGTTCATGGGTGGCTCCAGGTCCGGCATCGTTGCCGGGTAGATCCGTACCGTTTTCACATGTCGGAATTATCAATCCATGTAGCGGTATGAACCTAGCACCACAGCACCGCTGACGGGAGCCCCCTGAGCCGGGCTTCTCCCGGCCGTGCCCTCACCCGTCCCGCACGTCGTGCCGTCGTCCCGCACGTCGTGCCGAGTCTCCCGCCGTGGTGTCCCTGCCGTCCCTCACGCCGTACCGGGCGCCACCGCCCCGGGCCCGACCAGGGCGTCGCGCCCCACCCCGCGCAGCGACACGTCCAGCACCTGGATCAGGTGCGCCGCGGCCATCGGGCGCCCGTCCCGGCCCAGCGCCGCGGCGATCTGCATGGAGCACCCGGGATTCGACGTGACCAGCAGCTCCGCGCCCGTCGCGGCGACGTTCGCCGCCTTCCGGTCTCCCAGCTCGCGCGCCGGTTCCGGGTTGGTCAGGTTGTAGATCCCGGCCGACCCGCAGCACATGTCCCCCTCCGCGATCTCCCGCACCGTCAGCCCGGGTATCGCGGCCAGCAACCCCCGCGGCTGCGAGCGCACCCGCTGCGCGTGGGACAGGTGGCAGGCGTCGTGGTACGCGACGGTCACGTCGACCGGGTAGCGCGGCGCCACGGGTCCGAGCTCGTCCAGGATCTCCGAGACGTCCCGCACCGTCGCGGCGAACTCGGCCGCCCGGAGGGCGTAGGCCGGGTCGTCGGCCAGCAGGTCCGCGTACTCCTTCATCGTGGAGCCGCAGCCGGCGGAGTTCACCACCACCCGCTCCACCCCGGCGTCCGAGAACGCGTCCACGAGCGCCCGCGCGTAGTCGAGACCTTCGGCCTCGCGCCCCGAGTGCACGGACAGCGCCCCGCAGCATCCCTGCTCAGCGGGGACGACGACGTCGCACCCCTCCGCCGCGAGCACCCGCACCGTGGCGGCGTTGACCCCGGGGAAGAACTCCCGCTGCACGCACCCGAGCAGCATCCCGACCGTCGTCCGCCGCGTGCCCGACGCCCGGGTCAGCGGCGCCACCGGCTCGCGCGGCGCGATGGGCGGTGCCACGGACTCCATCGCCTCCAGCGTGGGCGAGACACGCGCCAGCAGCGGCCGCACCAGCCGCGACAGCCCGCTGCGCTGGTACAGCGCCAGCAGCGGTCGCACGGCCCGCAGCCGCCGCGGGTGCGGGAACAGCGCGAAGATCCCCGCCCGCACCAGTCGTTGCCACCGCGTCCGGTGCCCCGACCCGCGCCGCTCCACCTGCGCCCGCGTCGCCTCGACGAGCTTGTCGTACTGCACGCCCGACGGGCAGGCGGTCACGCACGCCATGCACCCCAGGCACGCGTCGACGTGCTGCACCAGCGACGCCGACATCGGCTCCCCCTCCAGCCCCTGCTTCATGAGGTGGATGCGCCCGCGCGGCGAGTCCATCTCCTCGCCCCACAGGGTGTAGGTGGGGCACGCGGGCAGGCAGAACCCGCAGTGCACGCAGTCGTCGACGAGCTCGCGCGACGGCGGGCGGTGCCCGTCGAACGCCCCGACGCGACCGGCGTCGAACGCCCCGAGCAGGTCCGGCTTCGTCTCGCTCATCAGATTCCTCCCACGAACCGCCCGGGCGCGAGGTTCCGCCCGGGATCCAGCCGGTGCTTGACCGCCCGCATCAGGTCGAGCCCGCCCACGGGCCCCCACACGTCCACGGCCTCGCGCACGTCCCGCGGTGCCCGCAGCACGGTCACCGTCCCGTCCCGCGGCGAGGCCGCGACCCCTCGCAGCTCGCGGACGACGGCGGCCACCGCGGCGGCATCGCGCCCACCGTCCCCCGCCCGGCCCGCGCCGGCCGGGGCAGCGCCGGCCGGCGCGGTGGCGCTGTCCCGGCGGGCGCCGACCGGCCCGCCGACGGCGACGTGCAGCACGCCGGCCGCGCTGCCGCGCAGCGCGACGCCGACCCCGTGCGCCTCCTCCGCGTCTCGTGCCGTGGCCAGCAGCCCGGCCACTCCCGTGAGCGTCGCGGTCGCCCTGGCGAGGACCGGGGTGCCGGGGCGGCCCGCACCCGGCCCGTCGTCGGGCAGCAGGCCCCACCAGGCGGGCGGCTCGGTCCGCACGTCGCCGCCGGTCAGCAGGGCCGCCTCCCGGGCACGCCGCACGACGGCGGCCTCCTGGCCCTCCAGCAGGACCGCGACGGTGGCCTCGCCGGAGCCGGCCGGCCGGTCGAGCTCCACGGCGGCGGGCGCGAGCTGCGAGGTGACCACGTCCCGGGCGCGCGCCGCGACGTCGGGCAACCGGCCGCTCGCGACCACCCAGAGGCGCGCGGGCCGGACCGGGTGCAGCCGGAACGCGGCCCGCACTATCACCCCGAGCGTGCCGTACGAGCCGGTCATGAGCTTGGCCAGGTCGTATCCTGCGACGTTCTTGACGACCTTGCCCCCGCTCGCGGCGACCGTGCCGTCGGCCAGCACCACGGTCGCTCCCAGGACCAGGTCCCGCAGCGCGCCGCGCTGGAGGCGCCGGGGACCGGACGCACCGGTCGCCAGCGCGCCGCCGACCGTCGACCCACCTGCGAGCCGCGTGGGCGGGAGGTCGACGACGAGCTCCTGCCCGGCCGCGCCCACGATCCCCAGCAGCTCCTCGACGGGCAGGCCGCCCTCGGCGACCACGACGAGGTCCCCGGCACCGTGCTCGACGAGCCCGTCCAGCCCGGTCGTGTCGAGGATCAGGTCGGCCCGCTCGGGCGGCGCGGCCCAGTCCAGCGCCGTCCCGGCGCCGCGGGCCACGGTCGCCAGACCCTGTGACCTGGCCTCGGCCAGCACGGCGGCCACGCCCGCGGCGGACGTCGGCCGCGCCACGACGGCGGCGGGCACGCCGTCCACGACGTCGCCAGGCCCCGCCTCACGCACCCCGCCGGCGGCATCCACCGGTCGCAGCACCTGGGCCAGCCGGTCCAGGTCCGGCGGGCCGCCCTGCCCGGCCCCGGCCCCGTGCCGGGGCGCCTGGTCGTGCGCCGTCATCAGAACACCTCCGCCACGCCGGTCGCGGACAACGGATGCTCCCCCTGCTTCCGCCCGGGGCGCTCCCCGCACAGGCGTGGTGTCGGGAAGACCTTGCCGGGGTTGGAGAGCGTCTCCGGGTCGAAGGCGCAGCGCACGGCCTGCATCACGGCGAGGTCGTCGGCGGTGAACATGCGCGGCATGTGCTTCGCCTTGTCCGCGCCGACGCCGTGCTCCCCGGTGATGGAGCCGCCGTGCTCGAGGCACAGGTCGAGGATCCCGCCCGCGACCTCCTCGGCCCGCTCCACGGCGCCGTCCTGCGCTCCGTCGAACAGCACGAGCGGGTGCAGGTTGCCGTCCCCCGCGTGGAACACGTTCGCCACCCGCACCCCGGCGTCGTCCCCGAGCTCGGCGATGCGCCGCAGCACCTGCGGCAGCGCGGTGCGCGGGATGACGCCGTCCTGCACGATGTAGTCGGGGCTGATCCGCCCCACCGCGGCGAACGCGGACTTGCGCCCCTTCCAGACGAGCGCCCGCTCGGCGTCGTCGGCGGCGACCCGGACCTCGAACGCGCCGCTGGCCTCGCACAGCCGCACGACGTCGTCGAACTCGCCGGCCACGTCCGCCGCGTGCCCGTCGAGCTCGGCCACGAGCACAGCGCCCGCGCCCGCCGGGTAGCCGCAGTGCACCGCCTCCTCGGCGGCCTCGATCGCGAGGGCGTCCATCATCTCGATCGCGGCGGGAATCACCCCGGCCGCGATGATCGCGGAGGTCGCGGCGCCGGCGTCGTCGACCGTGCGGAACGCGGCCAGGATGGTGCGGACCTCCTGCGGCAGCCGCGTGAGGCGCACCGTGGCCGAGGTGACGATGCCGAGGGTGCCCTCGCTGCCCACGAGCGCGCCGAGCAGGTCGTAGCCGGGCGGGTCGGGCGCCTTGCCACCGATCTCGACGAGCGCGCCGGCAGGGGTGACGAGGTCCAGCCCGGTGACGTGGTTGGTGGTGAACCCGTACTTGAGGCAGTGCGCGCCGCCGGAGTTCTCCGCGACGTTCCCGCCGATCGAGCACACGGACTGGCTCGAGGGGTCGGGCGCGAAGTAGTGCCCGTCAAGGCTTGCCACACCCGTGAGCTGCAGATTGATGACCCCGGGGTCGACGACGGCACGCTGGGTGGCCGCGTCGATCTCGCGGATGTCGCGCATCTGCGACATCACCACGAGCACGCCCTCGGAGTGCGGCAGCGCCCCGCCGGACAGGCCCGTGCCCGACCCGCGCGCCACGAACGGCACGCGATGCGCGGCGCAGGCCCGGACGGCGGCGGCGACGTCGTCCGCACCCCGCGCCAGGACGACGAGTCCCGGCACCACGCGATAGGCGGCGAGCCCGTCGCACTCATACGTCCGCCGGCGCGCGTGGTCCGTGATGACCTGCTCGCCCCGGAGCACCGCGCCCAGGTCGGCGGCGACGGCCCGGAGCCGGCCGTCGGCCGTGCTGTCGGGTGTGCCGTCAGGTGTGTTGTCGGGTGTGCCGTCCGGCATCGCAACCTCCTCGTTGCTCACCACGATGGAGGACGCCGGCCGCACGACCGGCGTCGTCCATCATGCACGGTCCATGGTCACTCCATACGACGGTACGCCGGGAGCGTGAGGAAGTCGGCGTACTCGTCGGCGACGGCGACCTCGAGGAACGTCTGCTTCGCCGCCTCGTAGTCCGCGGCGTCGCCGGGCAGCTTCGCGATCTCCTCCGCGACGATCTCGTGCACGAGCTCGGTGGTGACCGTGCGGCCCGTGTCCGCGAGCGTCACGGCGTTGTGCAGCCACTGCCACACCTGCGAGCGGGAGATCTCGGCGGTCGCGGCGTCCTCCATGAGGTCGAAGATCGCCACGGCGCCGAGTCCGCCCAGCCAGGCACGCAGGTACTGGATGCCGACGGACACGTTGTTCCGCAGACCGGCCTCCGTGACGTCGCCCGGGGTCGCGGCCACGTCCAGAAGCTGCTCGGCCGTCACCTCGACGTCGTCGCGGGTGCGGTCGATCTGGTTCGGCCGCTCGCCGAGGACGTCGGTGAAGACCTCCTTGCACAGCTCGACCATGCCGGGGTGCGCCACCCAGGAACCGTCGAACCCGTCACCGGCCTCGCGGGTCTTGTCGTCGCGCACCTTGGCGAACGCCGTGGCGTTCGCCTCCTCGTCCTTGCTCGGGATGAACGCCGCCATGCCGCCGATGGCGTGCGCGCCGCGCTTGTGGCACGTCCTGACGAGCAGCTCCGTGTAGGCGCGCATGAAGGGGACGGTCATCGTCACGGCGTTGCGGTCCGGGAGCATGAACTCGGTACCGCGCGTCCGGAACGACTTGATGACCGAGAACATGAAGTCCCAGCGGCCCGCGTTCAGGCCGGCGGAGTGGTCCCGCAGCTCGTAGAGGATCTCCTCCATCTCGAAGGCTGCCGGGTAGGTCTCGATGAGCACCGTGGCGCGGATCGTGCCCTGCGGGATCCCGAGGTAGTCCTGCGCCAGGACGAACGCGTCGTTCCAGAGCCGCGCCTCCAGGGAGGACTCGATCTTCGGCAGGTAGAAGTAGGGGCCCTGGCCCTTGGCGAACTGCCGCAGGCCCGCCGTGGCGAGGTACAGCGCGAAGTCCACCAGCGAGCCCGACGTCTCCCGCCCGTCCACCAGGAGGTGCTTCTCCGGCAGGTGCCAGCCGCGCGGGCGCATGACGATGGTGGCGAGCTCGGCGTCCGGCTTGAGCGCGTACGTCTTGCCGTTCTCGGCCGTGAAGTCGACGGTGCGGTTGATCGCGTCGAGCAGGTTGAGCTGACCGCCCACCACCGACGTCCACCGCGGGGTGTTCGCGTCCTCCTGGTCCGCGAGCCACACCTTGGCGCCGCTGTTCAGCGCGTTGATCGTCATCTTGCGGTCCGTGGGTCCGGTGATCTCCACCCGGCGGTCCACGATGCCGGGGGCGGGGTCCGCGACGCGCCACGAGTCGTCCTCGCGGATGCTGCGCGTCTCCTCGAGGAAGCCCAGGGTGCCGCCGTTCGCCAGGTGCTCGACGCGGCGCTCGCGCGCCTCCAGGAGCTCGAGCCGGCGGTCCGCCAGCTCGCGGTGCAGCCTGACGAGCAGCTCCAGCGCGGCAGGGGTGAGCACCTCCTCGTACCGCTCGCCGATCTCGCCGGTGATCTCGATGCCGTCCGGAGTCTCCACGTCGACACTCTCCTTGCTTTTCCGATATGCGGAAGTTGATGTCCTGATCGTGGAAAGTCTAGCGCCCCGCGAGCCGGTCGCCCACCTTCGCCGCCTCCTCGCGCAGGACGGGGACGGCGTCGTCGGCGAACTCCGGCGTCACCCGCGCCGCCGGGCCCGACGCCGACAGCGCCGTGGCCAGGGGCGCTCCCGGGACCGCCACCGCGAAGCAGCGCACGCCGATCTCCTGCTCACCGTCGTCGATCGCGTACCCGCGCTCGCGGATCCGGCCCAGCTCGGCGACCAGTGCGCCGACATCGGTGATGGAGTGCTCGGTGGCGGCCGGCAGCCCCGTGCGCTGCGCGATCTGCCGGACCTGCGCCTCGGGCAGCGCGGCGAGCAGCATCTTCCCCACACCGGTGCAGTGCAGGTGCACCCGGCGCCCCACCTCGGTGAACATCCGCATGGAGTGCGTGGACGACGCCTGCGCCACGTACACGGCCATCTCGTGGTCGAGCATCGCGAGGTTCGCGGTCTCGCCGAGCGTGGCAGCGACCTGTTCGAGAGAAGGGCGGGCGACGGCCCCGAGCTGCTTGCCGGCAGCGTCCGCGAGTCGCAGCACGCCCGCCCCGAGCGCGTACCGCCGCGACGGCATCTGACGCGCGTACCCCCGCTGTACCAGGGTGCGCAGCAGCCGGTGGATCGTCGGCAGCGGGAGCCCGCTGCGTTCGCTGAGCTCGCTCAGGGTCGCGTCGCCCCCGAGATCCGTCATGATCTCGAGCAGGTCGATCGCCCGCTCGACGGTCTGCACACCGCCGGTGCTGCTTGCCACGTGAGGCCTCCGGTCTCCGTCGACTGATCGTTCGCGGAGATGCCCGCGGACCAGAACCAGGATTCCACAGCCTGGAACCGGCCTCTTCGCGGCAAGGTACTGCCGGGAGACGGCAGGGGCGGCGGCGCGGCCGCTACTCGCCGGCGCGTTCCCGCTCGGCCGTCGTGGCGCCGTTGGCGAGGTACCAGCCGATCTTCTCCCGCAGGCGCCGCTGCTGCGCGACCAGCAGGTCCACCTGCTCCTGGACACGGTCGTCGTGGGCCTGCAGGAGCGCGAGGCGTTCGTCCATGGTGGACGCGTCCAGGCACAGCTCGGCGTAGCGCTTCAGGTCGGCGATCGACATGCCCGTGTCACGCAGGCACCGCACCAGTGCGAGCCAACCGAGGTCCGCCTCGGTATACGTCCGGCGTCCGCCGGGTGTGCGCGCGATCGGTGTGAGCAGGCCCTCGCGCTCGTAGTAG
Source organism: Myceligenerans cantabricum (assembly GCF_054777735.1). Classification (NCBI taxonomy): domain Bacteria; kingdom Bacillati; phylum Actinomycetota; class Actinomycetes; order Micrococcales; family Promicromonosporaceae; genus Myceligenerans; species Myceligenerans cantabricum. The sequence continues at coordinate 1,335 of NZ_BAAHAJ010000010.1, read as the reverse complement.
CGCAGGGTGTCGATGCTGAACCCCGACTCGGCCGCGGCCTCCGCCGGGGTGTAGCCGGTCCGTGCGTTCGCGGTCTCCGTCATGTGTCCATCATGCCGCTCCACCCGCCCTTGACCTGGAGCGGGCTCCAGGTACGACGCTGCTGCCATGGACACGATGAACCTGGCCCTCGGGGCCATGAAGTTCGGCACGACCGTCGACGAGCCCACCGCGTTCCGCCTGCTCGACCAGTTCGTCGACGCCGGCGGCACCTGGATCGACACCGCCGACTGCTACGCCTTCTGGGACAGCGGCTCCGGCTACGGCGGCCAGAGCGAGGAGGTGCTCGGCCGCTGGCTCGCCGCCCGGCCCGGCATGCGGGACCGCGTCCGGATCTCCACGAAGTTCGGCGCCGAGCCCGTGACGGCAGGCAGGTGGCCGGCGTCGCGCACCGGCCTGGGGCGCACGGCGGTACGCACCCAGCTCGAACGCAGCCTCGGACGCCTCCGCACCGACCATGTCGACCTCGCCTGGGCACACATGGAGGACCGGACGGTCCCCATCGAGGACGTCGCCGACACCCTCTCCAGCCTGTCCGACGACGGTCTCGCCGGACGTCTCGGCATGTCGAACCACCCTGCGTGGCAGGTCGCGGCCGCCCGGGCACAGGCTCTCGGACGGGGCGCCACGCCGGTGAGCGCCCTCCAGCACAGCTACTCGTACGTGCACCCGCGGCCCGGCACGCCGAGTGCGGAGCACCGGTTCGGGTTCCTCGACGACGAGCATCTCGATCTCGCCGCCACCGACGGCCTCGAGATCTGGGCGTACACGCCGGTCCTGTCCGGCGCGTACGACAACCCCGCCAAGGCCGTCCCTGAGGTGTTCGACCACCCGGGCACGACCCGCCGCCTCGCCGCGCTCGCCGCGGCCGCTGAAGGCGTCGGCCTCACGCGCGGCCAGACGGTGCTGGCGTGGCTCGCCGGCCACGACCCCGTGGTCCGTCCGATCCTCGGCGGCAGCAGGCCCGAACAGCTCGAGGCGGCAGTCCTCGCGGTCAGGACCGTCCTGCCCGACGACGTCCGCGCGAGCCTCGACGCCGTCGAGCCGCTCACGCCGGCGCTGGACGAAGACCGCGTGCCGGAACGCGAGGTGGGGTGAGGTTCGGGGTGCTGGCTGGGGGTCTGTCTGGCCTGGGGCAGCACGATGGGCCGGAGCCCCTTGTACCGGTTGTGGTGCAAGGGGCTCCGGCCCGTGTGTGCGAGGCGCGTGTGTGTGAACCGCGTACGTAAATGGAGGAAGCCCTCAAACTGGTGTTTGAGGGCTTCCTGTGAAGTGGGGTCCGGCGGCGTCCTACTC